>DALYGI010000093.1:0-12062 GCA_031971595.1 Prochlorotrichaceae cyanobacterium CTOTU29312 | reverse complement strand
TCGATGGCTGGGATTTTAAGCAATATGTACTCGGTACACTGTTTTATCGTTTTATGTCTCTCGGCTGATTGCCCAACTTGCGATGCACAAGCAAACCAGTGTTAATAAAATTTATGACCCTGCTTGTGGATCTGGTTCATTGCTCTTGCAAGCCAAAAAGCATTTTGATGCTCACATCATTGAAGAGGGTTTTTACGGTCAGGAAATTAACCACACCACTTATAACTTGGCGCGGATGAATATGTTTTTGCATAACATCAATTACGACAAGTTTAATATGCAGTTGGGCAATACGCTGACTGACCCACATTTTGCCGATGAAAAGCCTTTTGATGCGATCGTTTCTAATCCGCCTTATTCGGTGAAGTGGGTTGGCAGTGATGACCCCACGCTGATTAATGACGATCGCTTTGCCCCTGCTGGTGTGCTTGCGCCTAAATCTAAGGCTGATTTTGCGTTTGTGCTGCATTGTTTGAGCTATTTATCCAGCAAGGGACGGGCGGCGATCGTCTGTTTTCCGGGTATTTTTTACCGTGGTGGGGCAGAAGCCAAAATCAGAACGTATTTGGTGGATAACAACTATGTGGAAACGGTGATTGCCCTTGCGCCGAATCTATTTTTTGGTACGACGATCGCGGTGACCATTTTGGTGCTATCTAAGCACAAGCCCGACACGACTACCCAGTTTATTGATGCCAGTGGTTTGTTTAAGAAGGAAACGAACAATAACACCTTAACTGATGACCATATTGCGGCAATTATGGGAGTGTTTGACAGTAAGGAAAATGTGGCTTACTTTGCCCGATCGGTAGCTTGTGAAGAGATTGCCGCTAATGATTACAATCTATCGGTGAGTAGCTATGTGGAAGCCAAGGACACCCGCGAAATCACGGACATCACTGCCCTGAATGCTGAATTAAAAACCACGGTGGCGAAGATCGATCAGTTGCGGGCGGCGATTGATGCGATCGTAGCGGAGATTGAAAATGACTAATCTGAGCTTTAACCTGCTTATTGAAAGCATTAACCAAGTGCATAGCTCTTTTCAAAGCCAGTCGGTAAAGGCTGTCAATGTGGGGCTGACCATACGGAATTGGTGCATTGGGTTTTATATTGTGGAGTTTGAGCAAAATGGTGAGGATAGAGCTAAATACGGCACGACATTAATTGCCAATATTGCTAAAACCATACAGATTAAAGGGCTTACTGCTCCTGAGTTGTCGCGCTGTCGCCAGTTTTATAAGGTTTACCCAGAGATTCTTGGGACAAAAACCCAAGAATTGATCCGCGATATAACGAATAGCAAAACAAACAAACAAATTTTTGGGTTAACAACCCAAGAATTACAAAGCGACAAAAATCAGCTTATTTTCTTTATTTCCTATACTCACTTTGTTGAACTGATTAAAATTGATAATCCAGTCAAGCGAAAATATTACGAACTCTTGATTCTAAAAACACAACTCAATGTTAAAAATCTCAAGAGAGAAATTGCATCGCTGAGCTATGAGCGCTTAGGAATGACAGCCGATAAAGAAGCAGCCTTTGCACAGCTTGCTCAAAAAATAACACCTGCTTTGCCGCAAGATATTGTGAAATCGCACTATTTCTTTGAGTTTTTAGGAATTAACTCCCCAGAAATGATCGAAGAGTCAGCGCTTGAATTGGCGTTGATCAATCATTTGCAGCAGTTTATTCTTGAGTTGGGTAATGGTTTTTGTTTTGAGGCGAGACAAAGGCGTATTTTAATGGGTGAAGAATATTTTTTTGTTGATCTGGTTTTTTATCATCGTATTTTAAAATGCCATATCTTGATTGAGTTAAAGGTTGACCGTTTTTCTCATGCCCATGTTTCGCAGTTGGTCACTTATCTCAACTTTTATAAACAAAATATGATGGAAGAAGGTGATAATCCGCCAATTGGCATTTTGCTGGTAACGGATAAAAATACGGCGTTGGTTGAGTACGCAACTGCCAATGAAAAAGATCGGCTTTTTGTTAGTAAGTACAAGCTAAATCTTCCATCTGAGCAAGATTTAAAAATGTTTATTGAGAAAGAGTTGAAAGGGTGTAGTTATGAGTAAATCAGAACAGCCTATTGCTTTGACCGATTCACCTGATGGCTATAACATCTGGTTGAGGGAACTCAAGGAACGCATCCATACCGCCCAGCAACGAGCGACATTGGCGGTCAATCGTGAATTGGTTCTGCTCTATTGGCAAATTGGGCGTGATATTTTGGATCGGCAAGCGGAAAAGGGTTGGGGAGCTAAGGTGATCGATCGTCTCGCCCATGATTTGCGTAGTGCATTTCCTAACATGAAAGGGTTTTCGCCTCGCAATCTTAAATATATGCGAACCTTTGCCCATACATGGACGGATGTTGAATTTGTGCAGCAGGCTGTTGCACAATTGCCGTGGGGACATAATTTGGTCTTGCTAGACAAGCTGAGTACGCAGGAAGCCCGTATTTGGTATGCCCAAAAAGCCATAGAAAACAACTGGTCGCGTAATGTGCTGGTGATGCAGATTGAAACGCGCTTAATTGATCGGCAAGGCAATGCGGTTTCTAATTTTGAGCAGCGTTTGCCTAAACCAGATTCCGATCTTGCCCGTGAATCGATTAAAGACCCCTATCGGTTTGATTTTTTGGGTCTGACGGAGGAGGCTCAGGAGCGGGAAATAGAAGGGGCATTGGTGAAGCACGTTACCCAATTTTTGTTGGAGTTGGGGGCAGGATTTGCGTTTGTGGGTCGTCAGGTGTTAATTCAAGTGGGTGAGGAAGAGTTTTTTATTGATTTGCTGTTTTATCATTTGAAATTGCGCTGTTATGTTGTGATTGAACTGAAAGCCGACAAATTTAAGCCTGAGCATTTGGGTCAGTTAGGGTTTTATATGACGGCTGTGGATCGGCAAATGAAGGCTGAGGAGGATGGGGTTACGATCGGCTTACTGTTGTGCAAAAGCAAAGATAAAGTGGTTGCTGAGTATGCTTTGGGCGATAAAAGCCAGCCGATGGGTATTGCTGAATATAAGTTATTGGAATCTCTGCCCGTTCCTTTACAAACTCAATTGCCAAGTATTGAAGATATTGAGCGGGAATTGATGGGATTTGATGGAGGTGATGTATGAGCGATATGAATTTTCTGGGAAGGTTGTTGGATGGGGTGGCGGTGGAGTGGAAGGCAAGGAGGCTTAACACATGAGCATTACCCCCACCGAGCAGCGTTTTTTTGCAGATATTGCCCAGATTTTGCAAATGGGGCGCAGTCAGTCTTACCGCGCAATCAACACGGCAATGCTGCAAACCTATTGGCAATTAGGGCAACGCATTGTGAAAGAAGAGCAACATGGACAGGCGCGTGCTGAGTATGGTCAATCCATACTGCCTAAACTCTCGCGCTATTTAGGAGACCAGTTTGGACAAGGCTTTTCGGTTGCTAATCTTAGGAATTTCCGTCAGTTTTATTTGACTTTTCCCAACTTCGATGAATTCGTTACGCACTGCGTAGCGAATCTGTCTTGGACTCATGTGCGTTTGATTATGCGTCTGGATAACGATGCCGAGCGCAACTACTACCTGCAAGAAGTCAGTAGTCAAAATTGGAGTTCTCGTCTGTTGGAGCGCCATATCAAAAGTGGCTACTACCGCCGTGTGTTGGCACATCAAAGCCCACTTGCTGAAAAATCACCTACCAGTATTGCCTCCCCGTTCATCAAAGATCCCTATGTGCTTGAGTTTTTGGGCTTGCCTGAGAGTTTTAGCGGTAAAGAAAGCCTGTTGGAACAAAGTTTAATCAATCACTTGCAAAAATTTTTACTGGAACTGGGTAAAGGTTTTTCTTTTGTAGCTCGGCAAATGCGTATCAGCACCGAAACTTCCCATTTTTATGTGGACTTGGTGTTTTACAACTATTTGCTCAAATGCTTTGTTGTGATAGATCTGAAAACAGGAAAATTGACGCACCAAGACATCGGTCAATTGGATATGTATGTGCGTATGTTTGACGACCTTAAACGCGGTGTGGACGACAATCCCACTCTAGGCATCATTTTGTGTGCCGATAAAGATGAAACTTTGGTGCGTTATTCGGTGCTAAGCGAAAGCCAACAACTGTTTGCTTCTAAATACCAAACCCTCTTGCCCACTGAAGCAGAGTTAGCGGCTATGCTGGAGCAAGAAGCGGCTAAATGTATCAGAAATGCAGAGGACAATGCAACGGGAGGTGATGTATGAGCGATCGAAATTTCTTAGAAAGGCTGTTGGATGGTGCGGCGGTGGAGTGGCTACCTTTAGAGGTAGTTGCAAAAATAAAACATGGAAAAGACTGGAAAGGATTAAATAGGGGGGATATTCCTGTTTATGGATCAGGCGGTATCATGGGATATGTTGACAAATACTTATGCAACAGGCCAACTGTTTTGATTCCTCGCAAAGGCTCTATTACGAATATTTTTTACGTCGAGACACCGATTTGGAATGTTGACACCATTTACTATACGGAAATCGATACTTTTAAGATTGTTCCAAAATATTTTTATCATTTTATTAAAACTATTGACCTAATGTCTTTAGATACCGGATCGGGAAGACCTAGCTTAACTCAAGCTATTTTAAATAAAATCTTGATTCCCATCCCATGCCCAGACAACCCCGATCGCTCTCTTGCCATTCAATCCGAAATCGTGCGGATTTTGGACACTTTTACAGAACTGACTACAGAACTGACTACAGAACTGACCTTGCGCCAAAAACAATATGAGTATTACCGCGATTTGTTGTTAAGCTTTCCCAAAGCGGAGGAGGATGAGAAATAAGATGAGCAATTTCCAGAAAAAAGAATTAACCGATCTAAACGCGAATCCACTACTTCTTGAAATAAAGACCTTGATTGAAGAAGGTCGTAACAAGGCAATTATGGCGGTAAACAGCGCCCTAACCCTAACCTATTGGCAAGTTGGCAGACGGATCAATCAGGAAGTGCTTCATGGAGAGCGAGCGGAATATGGTAAGCAAGTAGTAGAATTACTGGCAAAGGAACTTGCTCTATTTTATGGAAAAAGCTTTGCCGCTAGAAATATCAGACGCATGATGCAATTTGCAGAGACCTTTCCTGATTTTGAGATTGTGTCACCACTGGTGTCACAATTAAGTTGGACGCACTTTACCCTTTTGCTGCCTCTGCCAAATCATGAAGCCAGAATGTTTTATGCTAACCAAGCAATTACAGGCAAATGGAGCAAGCGGGAACTGCAAAACCAAATTGAGCGTAAAGCCTTTGAGCGCAGTGAAATTTCTAATACTAAGCTGTCATTAGTCAAAGCAGATCATTTGCACGGAAACTTCAAAGATCCTTATTTTCTTGATTTTCTGGGTTTAAATTAACTTGAGGTTAACATGGCTTACAATACCTTCACATTAGAATTAGTTAAAAGTCAATTTAGCCTAACAATTATCAACCAACGATTTTGTGATTCTTTACCGATCGTTGAGCCACAACCAGAGTTTGCAGTTGTGTTTAATGACCTGTTGGAATTGGCTGAAGGTGCGAGAACTGAAAAGGCGAAATCAGAGTTATTAGTTACCCCCATCTTAGCTCAAGCGACAAAATTATCTGGGGGAAAGGTAAAATTATTTTCTGGAGAAGAGTTTAATGTAGACCATGAAAAAGGTCTGAATGGATTTTGTGATTTTTTATTCAGTAGATCTGCTAACCCTTACACTATTGACGCTCCTGTGTTAATATTAGTAGAAGCTAAACGAGGTGAGATTGAATTTGGGTTAGGTCAATGTGTCGCTGAAATGATAGCGGCACAGCTTTATAACAACAGGCAAGGACAAATTATTCCGATTATTTATGGTTGTGTGACGAGTGGTAGATTGTGGCAGTTTCTCAAACTGGAAGGCGATAACGTGACGATCGACCCAGATAATTACCCACTAATGCCAATTCATAAAATTCTTGGTATTCTTAAATCGATATTAAGTTAATGAAAAGGAACACTGAAGAAAGCAACCAATGACCAACTACAACACGATCGCTGAGTCTAATAACTTTATCGTGCTGGAACAATACAGCAAGAAACCAAAAGTTAGCGAAAGCTACCAAAGCGAATACGATTTGGAGGGCGAGTTGATTCAAGATTTAGTGAATCAAGGCTATGAATACTTGCCCAGCGTCACCAACCCGAAAACCCTGTTAGCCAATGTCCGCGAACAATTGGAAATTCTGAATAACATCCAGTTTATCGAAAGCGAATGGCAGCGTTTTGTCGAAACCTATTTAGATAAACCGGGTGACAGCGTTATCGATAAAACCCGCAAAATCCACGACAACTACATCCATGATTTTGTTTTTGATGATGGACACATTCAAAACATCTACCTCATCGACAAAAAGAACCTGGCCCGCAATAAAGTCCAAGTCATCAAGCAATTTGAACAAAAGGGAACTCAAGCTAACCGCTACGATGTCACCATTTTAGTCAATGGCTTGCCCCTCGTGCAAATCGAACTAAAAAAGCGCGGTGTCGCCATTCGTGAAGCCTTTAATCAAGTGCATCGCTACAGCAAAGAAAGCTTTAACGCCGAACATTCTCTGTATAAATATTTGCAACTATTTGTCATTTCCAATGGCACCGATACCCGCTACTTTGCCAACACCACCCAGCGCAATAAAAACAGCTTTGACTTCACCATGAACTGGGCGAAAGCCGACAACACCCTGATCAAAGACCTGAAAGACTTTACTGCCACCTTTTTCCAGAAAAATACCCTCCTCAGTGTGCTGTTTCAGTATTCTGTGTTTGATGTGAATGATACCTTACTGGTGATGCGCCCCTACCAGATTGCGGCCACCGAGCGCATTTTATGGAAAATTAAGAGTGCCTATCAAGCCAAACAATGGAGTTGCATTGAGGGCGGTGGCTATACCTGGCATACCACTGGCTCCGGCAAAACTTTAACCAGTTTCAAAGTGGCACGGCTGGCCACAGAGCTAGAGTTTATCGACAAAGTGTTTTTTGTGGTCGATCGCAAAGACCTCGACTACCAAACGATGAAAGAGTACCAACGCTTTTCCCCCAATAGCGTCAATGGCTCTGAAAGCACAGCGGGGCTGAAGCGTAATCTGGATAAAGATGACAATAAAATCATCGTCACCACTATCCAGAAACTCAATAACCTCATGAAAACCGAAAGCGACTTAGCTATCTACAGCAAGCAGGTCGTGTTTATTTTTGATGAATGTCATCGCAGCCAATTTGGTGAAGCGCAGAAGAACCTACGGAAAAAATTTAAGAAGTTTTATCAGTTTGGCTTTACGGGTACGCCCATTTTTCCACAAAATGCCCTGGGTGCAGACACCACTGCCAGCGTCTTTGGTCGTGAGCTACATTCCTATGTCATTACTGATGCAATCCGTGATGAAAAAGTCCTCAAGTTCAAAGTGGACTACAACGATGTGCGCCCAAAATTCAAAGCTATTGAAACCGAACAAGATGAGAAAAAGCTGAACGCTGCCGAAAATAAACAAGCCCTGTTACATCCCGATCGTATTCGTGAGATTTCTCAATATATCTTGAAGAATTTTCGCCAAAAGACCCACCGCTTGCAAGGGGGCAACCAAGGCTTTAATGCCCTATTTTCTGTGAGTAGTGTGGACGCGGCTAAACTGTATTACGAAACCTTTAAGCAGTTGCAAAAAGACCACGATAAACCCTTAAAAATTGCCACCATCTTCTCCTTTGCCGCCAATGAAGAACAGGATGCAAAAGGTAATATTGCAGATGAAAGTTTTGATATATCCGCCATGAACAGCAGCGCCAAAGAATTTTTAAGCATGGCGATCGTTGACTATAATGCCCTTTTTACGACCAACTTTAGCGTAGATAACAACGGTTTTCAAAACTACTACCGCGATCTGGCCAAACAAGTCAAAGCGAAAGAAATTGATCTGCTAATCGTGGTGGGGATGTTCCTGACAGGATTTGATGCACCGACCCTCAACACCCTATTTGTAGACAAAAACCTGCGCTATCACGGGTTACTACAAGCCTATTCCCGAACCAACCGCATTTATGATGCCACCAAAACCTTTGGTAATATTGTCACCTTCCGCGATTTAGAACAAGCTACGATCGATGCCATTACCCTGTTTGGCGATCGAAACACCAAAAATGTGGTGCTAGAAAAAAGCTACAGGGAATACATGGAAGGCTTTACCGATGTGGTGACGGGTGAAGCGCGGCGCGGCTTTGTGGAGATAGTAACAGAATTAGAGCAGCGTTTCCCTAATCCCGATGAGATTGTTTTAGAAAAAGACAAAAAAGACTTTGCCAAGCTGTTTGGGGAATATCTGCGCGTGGAAAATATTCTGCAAAACTATGATGAATTTGCCAGCCTGAAAGCTTTGCAACAGGTCGATAGGAATGACCCGGCGGCGGTTGTAGCCTTCCAAACAGAGAGCTATTTAAGTGATGAAGACCTAGTGGCACTGCAAGCCATCAAGATTCCTAGCGATCGTACCCTTCAAGACTATCGCTCCACCTACAACGACATCCGCGACTGGTTGCGCCGGGAAAAAGCAGGCAGTGAAAAAGAAGAATCGACGATCGATTGGGGTGATGTGGTGTTTGAAGTGGATTTGCTCAAATCCCAAGAAATCAACCTAGATTATATTCTTGAGCTAATTTTTGAACAGAATAAAAAGAATAAAAATAAGGGTGAATTGATCGAGGAAGTGCGCCGCTTAATTCGGGCTAGCCTGGGCAACCGGGCCAAAGAAAGCCTGATTGTAGATTTTATTAATCAAACTAATCTCGATGAAATGGCAGATAAAGCCAGCATCATTGATGCGTTTTTTAAATTTGCCCAAGCGGAGCAAGCCCGCGAAGCAGATGAATTGATTCGTTCCGAAGGCTTAAATGAGGAAGCAGCCAAGCGCTATATCAGTGCCTCCCTGAAACGCGAGTTCGCCAGCGAGAATGGAACTGATTTAAACGCAACACTGCCTAAAATGAGTCCGCTTAATCCACAGTATAAAGCTAAGAAGCAGAGCGTTTTCCAAAAAATTGCGGCGTTTGTTGAGAAGTTTAAAGGCGTAGGTGGACAGTTTTGAATACTCTGCGCTGCCATAGCTAAATCTATCAGTTTATGCCGTTTAAAAGGGAAATTGCGCGTGAATAATGCCCACGTTGTTAGCCCTTTAATCCCTAGTTCGCCCTTAAGTCCCAAATTCCTTGGCAAACTCCTGGTTAATCCAGTCTAAGGACTTGCCGTAGCGCTGGGCGATGTGTCCCAGGTAGTGGTAGTAGGATCCGCGTTCCCGATCGTTTGCCCCTGGGCCAAAAATAGCGTGACGGTACCAATGCTCTGAGGGCCAGCACTGGAAACAATCGAAATATTCCTGTTTGGCTAAATCGGGGGCATAGCCCCGTTGGTAACAGCGTTGGCGCAGGGCTTGAAAAATCCGATAGCGGGTGGGTTCGTCTTGAATTTGGCGCAACTGCTCTCGGCTCATTAGTTCAATCAGATCATGGGTGTACACCGGACGCTCTGCGGCCCAGTCATAGCCACAGCCGGGACACTGCATCTGGACTGTGGCCACCGTGCGTTGACACTGGGGGCATTGTTTCCCTGAGGTTTTGGCTTCTAGGACGGTTTGGGCTTGGCGCTCTTCCCCTTTGGGGAGGCTGTATTCCTGCACGTCCTCTGGAAACCCCAAGCGCTGGAGGTTTCCCGCTTGATCCAGAATAATGCCGTAGGTTTTGCCCGTGGCGGGGCTAATCCGCATCACGCGCCCAATTTGTTGATAATGCAAAGCCAGGGAAAGGGTGGGACGCAGCAATAACCCGACCTCCACCGCTGGCACATCAAACCCAATGCTGATGACGTTGCAGGAGGTGAGCATGAGCAGGGTTCCATTGGCTAGGTTTTCATACAATTTCTGCCGTTGCTTGGGTGGGGTTCCCCCCGCCACCATGGCCGCTGGAATGCCCGCTTCGTTAAAGGCATCGGCAACGTGCTGGGCATGGCCAATATCCACACAAAAGGCGATCGATCGTTTGCCGGGGGTGAGGCGCTGCCATTCTTCCACAATCCGAGCAATTAACTCAGGACGATCGCAGGCATTTTTCAGTTGTTTCTCGTTGTAATCCCCATCCACAATTTGCAATTTACCCAAATCCAGTTGTTCATCCTGGGGTAAGCCGTAATACTGCATGGGGGCCAAAAAGCCCATTTGTTGCAACGTGGCCGGTGGGGGGGCTGCCACAAAGGTTTCAAAATAATCCCCCAATTGTTCCGTTCCTAGGCGATAGGGGGTGGCGGTCATGGCAATATGCACCGCATGGGGATGGGTTTCCTGAAGCACCTGTTGACCAATTTGACTAAAAACCGTGGTATGCCCTTCGTCGTAAAACACCACATCCGCTGGCCAGGTTTTCCACCAGTCCCGCTTGGCCATGGTTTGGATACTGGCAATTTGAATAGGCGCATCAAAATCTTCGGGCCAGCCCGCCTTAATAAAACCGCAGTGCAAGCCAAAGTCCTGCATTTTGGCATAGGTCTGACCCACCAACACATCTAAATGCACCAAAAACAAGAGGCGACTGCCACGCCCCTCCGCATGGGCGCAGATCTGCCCACTAATCACCGTTTTACCGGCCCCCGTACCCGCCATAATCACAATGCGCCGAAACCCTTCCCGCACCTTTGCGTAGAGATCGTTAATAACGTGGGCTTGATAGGAGCGCAGTGGAGGGGGATTTGAGGGTATAGTTTGAGCGGAATTTTGAATAGGCACAGACAATCCTCTGGCACAGGTAGATCGGTTGTTCGGTTGGCCGGATAACTAGACTCCCTTTACTACTGTACAAAAAAAGACAGACACCCCTCTGTCAAAATGTTAAGTTTTATGAAGGTTAATTTTATGAAGTCGTTTTTGTGGCAGCACCATGGATAACCCTAGCTTTGTTCCCCCTGTTAATGGTCATGGCACCCATGGTCGCAGTTCTAACGGTCATGGGTCTTCGCATTCTGTGCGCCGATCCCCTCAGGCTGGTCAATTGCCGCATTCTTCCCAGACCTCATCCCAAACCTCGTCCCAGCAAACCTCATCTCAGCAAACCCAGTCTCGCAAGGCGGATCACATTCGCATCTGTTTAGAAGAAGATGTGGCCTTTCGGGAAACTACCACCGGGTTAGAGGGCTATCGCTTTGAACATTGCGCCCTGCCGGAATTGACGATTGAGGAGATTGATTTACACACTGAATTTTTGGGGCATACCCTCCAGGCTCCCCTTTTAATTTCTTCCATGACCGGGGGCACGGAGCAGGCCCAGCGCATTAACCACAACCTGGCGACGATCGCTCAGACCTATGGGTTAGCCATGGGGGTGGGTTCCCAGCGGGTCGCCCTCGAAAATCCCCAATTAATGGATACCTTTAGGGTGCGGGATGTGGCTCCTGATATTTTCCTGTTGGCCAATTTGGGGGCGGTGCAACTGAATTATGGCTATGGGGTGGGGGATTGTCAGCGCTTGGTGGAGGGTCTGGGGGCTAATGCTCTTATTCTCCATTTGAACCCCTTACAGGAATGTATTCAGCCCAAGGGCGATCGGAATTTTGGGGGATTGTTGCAGAAAATTGAAGACCTTTGCCAAACCCTGACGGTGCCGGTGGTGGTGAAGGAAGTGGGCAATGGCATTTCGGGGAAAGTGGCCCAGCAGTTAATCCAAGCCGGGGTCAAAGCGATCGATGTGGCGGGGGCGGGTGGTACATCCTGGGCTAAGGTGGAGGGGGCCCGCGCCCAAACCCGGCTACAATATCGTCTAGCCCAAACCTTTGCGGATTGGGGCATTCCCACCTCGGAAAGTATCCTCAAGATTCGTCAAGTGGCCCCTGGCGTGCCTCTGATTGCGTCGGGAGGCTTAAAAACGGGCTTAGATGCGGCCAAAACGATCGCCCTGGGGGCCACGATCGCAGGATTTGCCCGATCCCTACTCTTGGCTGCGGATCAGTCTGTGGAAGCGGTGCAAGGGGAAGTGGAGATCTTGCTGGC
>DALYGI010000092.1:0-12067 GCA_031971595.1 Prochlorotrichaceae cyanobacterium CTOTU29312 | reverse complement strand
ATTAAATAAACCGGAAAGTTCAGGATTAAACCACAGAGGCACAGAGAACACAAAGGAATTTCTTCGAGGCTTTTGGGGTCGCGCATACTGTTTTATTTTATCGCCCTCCCTGGCCATCGGTGATCGGGGCTAAAGCTGGACAGAGCGTTTCAGGCTCGATCGTTTCGAGGAGGGTACGATCGGGATTGAGGTAATCTTTGAGCCAGTCACAGCCCTCGTTGAGGAGTTCATTCCGATTCAGCAACGCTTTCCAATTCCAAATTAAAATATGAGCATTGGCATCCCCCGTTGCCAGAAACTCCCCATCGGGGCTAAACGCAGCGGATAAAACCCCATCCCGATACCCTCGAATGGTGGTGAGGGATGACACGGTGGAGTTGTCCCATCTCCAGAGGCGCACGGTTTTATCAATGCTCGTGGAGGCAAAAATCTGTTCCGTCGGATGGATGGCTAATTTCATCACCCCCTGTTGATGGCCGAGTAAGGTTTGTAATAACGTCCCCTCACGATTCCACACCTTAATGGTGCGATCTAAACTGGCCGTTAAAATTTTGTTATCCCCGATCCATGCCGTACTAATAATCGGGGCATTATGGCCTTGCAAACTGAAAGTTTTCTTCCCATTTTGGTCTAGGAGTTGCCATTGACCATTGGCGCTCCCCATCACCAACCATTGCCCGTCAGGACTAAACTCCAAGCTCTGAATTTCATCCTCATCCTGGACGATCGTTTCTGCCTGATAGGTTGCCAAATTCCACCGTTTAACCGTTCGATCGCTACTATTAGAAAGTAAGAACTGACCATCAGGTGTAAAGACCAGATCCATAACCCGATCTGTGTGGCCTTCTAAAAAGCGTAAAAACTGACCTTCAGTATCCCAAAGACTAATCTGCCCATCCCAACTGCCCGCAGCCAATAGATTTCCCTGGGGATGTATGGCCAGGGTAACCAGATCATTCTTGTGTTCAGTCAATAAACTCTGAGAAACGAAGGACTTCCATTCCCATTTTTCCAGTTGGCGATCGGAACCAACCACCCAGAGGGTAGATTGATCCGGACTAAATTTTAAGTCTCGGATCACGCGATTATGGCTACTAAATTCTAAGAGATTCTTGAGATTGCCAGACCAGAATCGTACCGTACCATCCCAACTTCCTGATAAGAGGATCTGAGGATTGGTCGGATGGATGGCTAAGGTTTGAACAGGCCCCTCGTGATCTTCTAAACGGTTAATTAATGTCCCATTTAACTGCCACAGACCGATCGTTCCGTCCCAACTAGCAGAAGCAATAAAGCCCCCTTCGGCAGCAAATTTTAAGTCAGAAATGACAGAATTATGGGCAGTTTGACTCAGTAAGCGCTTGCCCGTGGTTTCCCACACCCTTAGAGTTCCGTTGCTGCTGCCCGTGGCCACAAAACGATCGTCGGAACTAAGGGCTAAACTATTAATAAAACGATCGTTATTGAGGGTTTGTAAAAGTTGGCCATCCTCCAAGTTCCATTGTTTAACCGTACCATCTAAACTAGCAGACCAGAGGGTTGAAGAGCGATGGGAAAAAACAATTTTGACAATCTGTTTCGAGTGGGCTTGAATACTACGCAGTAAACGACCATCTTCTGCCCATAACTTAATCTGACCATCACTCCCAGCGGTAGCCAAATACAATTCTGGAGGGGGTTGATTCGGCGTAACCTGAGGATTAAAGGCCAGGGAAAAAACCTGTGAGCCAACCTCAAGGGTACGCAAACTACGACCCGATCTGCGCCATAATTTGACTACCCCTGCTGTATTCGCGGCGGCAATGACCCTCCCATTGGGAGAAAAAGCGAGATCTACAATTCGACCGGAATTCCCCGAAAAACCCTTCACTAAAAATCCTTTTTTGTCCCAGAGACGCACAACTTTATCATCTCCCCCCGATAGCAACCACCGCCCATCGGGACTCACGGCAATGCTATCAACCCGCCCCTGATGGGCCGTTAATCGATTAAATTCTTTGACCCGATAAACCGCTTGTTGCAGCACTTCTAAGGTTTCCGTTTCCAGGAATTTGGCCTGAGGAAAATGGGGAATTAAGGCTTGTACTTGCCGACTCGCCTGCATGGCCGTAACCAAAGATTCTAGGGTGCGATGGGTGGCAAATTGGCTATTGGATAATTCCGATAGGGCTTCCACTTCTCGTTTTTCTGCTAAATGGGCTTTGAGGATAGATTGGCGATAGCTCCACAGAGCCACAAAGGTTAAGAGAACAGACAGCACTAAACCACCACTTACCACCATCAAAAAAAGTTTCTGACGCTGGGCAATTTTGTGCTCCGCAACCAAACGCGCTTCTGCTTCCTGAGCCCGATCGGCCTGAAGCTGTAAGAGTTTTTGCTGGCGATCGTTTTCCAGTTGATCCGCTTGACGTTTAGCCTCCATGCTAGCCTGAATAAAAGACTGTTGTAGGGGCGTGACTTCTGGCTTTTTTGTTCCCCCTAAGGCAAGCTCTAACCAATCCGTAGCTAACACCAATTCATTGCCTCGCAGCAGTAAATCTTCACTGCGATCGCCCTCCTCCCAGCGTACCGATCGTTGTAGCCAGCGGGTATGTTCCTGTACATATTCCCGATCGACCTCCAAAATCCGCATGATTTGATTAAAGCCAATTAGAAAATCCTGGTCATTATTGGTGAGGGGAATAAAAGTCGCGGCTTCATAATTCTGGGGTAAATCATTCCGATCGATTTCACGATATTCTATGAAAATAATTCGCTTATTTAACTCGATCGCCTGATCTAAACCAATACAGTAAAGGGGATCCACCAAAGCAGCGGGAGATAAAATAAAAATGCAATTACTACACCCTTGCATTTGCTCAGATAGCTCTGCATCCAGATCCAGTTCTCCAAAACTTAAATCTGAAACATCAATCATATCTATATTAAAGTAAATTAACTTGCCCTGAAGTTGGAGCGCATTATAGAGCCGTCTTCCCAAATCAGAATCCGTTGCGGTGCAGTACAGAAAAATATCTAAACATTCCGGTTCCGGTTCCGCCCCACTGGCCTTAATAAACTCATTTTCTAAACCCGTGGGAGGATATTGGGAATGGCGTAGGGCAATATTCATCCACACTTGCATTTTCTGCAAATAATGCCCTCTTAATAAAATACTTCGATTATAATTTTGACGTTGCCATTTCAAGGCACGAATCAATAAATCTCGCTTCTTGCGGTGGTATTCCTCTTCCTTGGCTAAAATTTTAATTAACTCCGCCTCATCCCGTTTAAAGTCTTGCCCCGGATCTTTCCCCGGATTCTCCGCCAATTTGCCAGATAAGGTGATAGTCGTTAACGATCGTAAAGTCTCTGGTAATTCTAGGTCTTCCGCTGTGACTTGAATCGGAATAATTCGTTTATTTAACTGATAGGCATGGTTGAGAGCATCAATACAAGCATTACACTGCAATCCTTCGGCAGAAACTAAATAAATAAAATTACAAGCTTCCTCAATTCCTGTTTGGATAGCGATCGTTTCATCTTCACCGGAAATTAAATCCTGATCCTTGATCCAAACCGTAATCCCCTTAGAGATTAAACTATGGCGTAAGCATTCTACAAAAGAGCGATCGTGATCATCATAGGCAATAAAAACATCTGTTAATCCCCCCTGGGAATATTTGAGGCTTTCATTGATAAACTCACAGTGCAGATCCGTAGGGGCACAGGGGGGTTGTCCCGTGGGAAATCGGGTTTTGAGCCATTCCTCCGCCTCCTGCAAATCTTCACCCGCTAACAGATCAGGGCTGTGCCGACCGCGTTCCTGCCAGGTCAAAGCCCGGTTCAGCAGAATGGTATGATCCCGCACATATTGTTTCTGGCGGCCCAACACCGAAATCAGACCCGTTACCCCCTGTTCAAAATCATCCATTTCATCTCGCATATAAATCCAATTAATGCGAGCAATTTCAGGGTGCATATTCTGAAAACTAGAGTGTTTACCCGCTGCGGTATAGGCTACCCAGTCTGCCTCTGTTTTACCCGGATTGCGACGTTCCCATGTGGCTTGATCAATTTGCTCAACGTGAAGAATGGGAATTATACGTTTGCGATAGTGAACCGCCAGATCAATTTCTAATTTACAGTAGGGAGAGTTAACCGAATGGGGGGCAATTACAAAAATAATATTGTCAGACTGAGCGATCGCATTATCAATTTCCCTTTGATAATCTACCCCTAGGGGAATATCATCAAAATCAAACCAGATTGTATAGCCTAACCCCACCAAACGATCGTTTAGGTTTTTAGCAAAGAGTTTACTATCTGCCCGTCCGTAGGAAATGAAAGCATCTTGACACATATTCATAACCAGACTCCAGTGCGCGAGAATCTCGATCGCAGGGGACAGACGGAACAGACCGGTGGAATCCAAGCTGGCGTGAATCGCAGGATCGAGGATCGGGTTAACCAGTAGACCTGAAACATCACCCGAAAAATGATCCGAAACATGAAACGAAACCTTAAAAAGGGAGAGATCGGAACCATAGGGATGCACTTTTCAGCTTAAGCTGGTAGGCATTCGAGCAATATGCCCTAGACCTGGCATATATCATAACCGTTGAACGATCTTCTCAAACGAGTTTGGACAGAATGCTACAACCCATAGACTATTGTGATCCTTCCGTCTGGAGTCAATGGCGGCAAGCCCTAGCGGATTATCCCCACGTCCTCAAAGCGATCGATACCGTAGAGGATTGTGAAGTCAATCTTGAAGATGCAGCGATTACCCTGGCCCTCCAAGCCCACCTAGAGCCGGATGGCAGTAACGACTGGCTGTCCCGATTTGCCAAACGCTACCGATCGAGCATTTGCCGGGAGTTCCGCCGTCAACATGGGGAGTTTTCTGGCACTGCCCATCTCCTGGCAATCCATCTGGTACGCTACCTAGAGTCAGAAACCGACTGTCCCAATTTGCTGATTTTTCCCGTGGCCCTGTGGGTCTTGGGTCAAGATTTAGCGGAGTTCTGTCAGGCGATGGATTAGGGAATAGGGGACAGGGAATAGGGAATAGGTGATAGGTTTGAGTTCAGGAGAAGTCGCTGTACTCCCCTACTCCACGTCCTGCTTCCTACTCCACCACTCCCCCCACAAGAAAATCCAGATTTAGATCTTGGCAATTGGGACATTTCGCGCTATCTATTAAGGGCATCTCGCCCGCCCCCCTTCAATGTTTCCCCGGAAATGAGGTTGGGCACTTAGGATGAGCGGTTTTTTGCAGGATAATGTTGAGCCTTCCGCTATGACTTCGGCCCCCCTGTCTAAAGCCACCTTGGGTTCTCCCTCTACGATCGCGGATGAAATGAGTCCGGTGGTTGTATTAAAGGAACTTGTGGCGAAACTGAATCGGGAACAAACTAAAACTCAGGATCTCTTAAGTTCCTTGGGCTTTGCGCTGCGGAGTTTTACCAATCTCAATCAATTTTTAGAACTGGTGCCTTTGATGGCCAGTCGGGTGACGGATGCGGATGGGGGTGCCCTGATTATCTTCCGGTCTAATGGTCAAATGCGCCTAGAGCGGATTCACTGCTCCGATGAAACGTCTTGTCAGGATCTCCGCCGGGTTTTGGAGGAAAGTGTGCAGGGCTTGTCCTTCGATCAGGGACAGCGGGGAGAAACGGCTCAGTTGATGAGTTTTCTGGACGATCGGTTATCCCAACGCCTTAACCCTGATATTCAGATTTTTGGTACAGCCGTCCTCAGTAAAAACTTGGAACGGGGTCGGCTCTATGTTTTTAGTTATTCCCCAGACTACAACTGGACGGATGCCCGCCAGAAGTTAGTGCGCCTCGTGGCGGATCAGACCGCTGTGGCCATTGAAAATGATGAACTCACCGCAGAACTGCGCCAAAAAGAACGGCTCGATCGGGAGTTGGAAATTGGGGCGGAAATTCAGCGTCAGTTATTGCCTCGCCATTGCCCCCAAATTCAAGGTCTGGATATTGCGGCCCGCTGTCAAACTGCGAATCGGGTGGGGGGCGACTATTACGATTTTATTCCCCTCTATCCCGATCGTTTCCTCAATGTGCCGCCGGGGTTGCTGCGCTCTCCGGTACGCACGGAACACTCGGAACCGGTACGCTGGGGGATCACCGTGGGGGATGTGATGGGCAAGGGGGTACCCGCTGGGCTCATTATGACCATGCTGCGGGGGATGCTGCGGGCGGAGGTACTCAATGGCCACACCCCGGCTAAAATTTTGCAACACCTCAACCATGTGATGTACACCGATCTGGAAAATTCCAATCGGTTTGTGACATTGTTTTATTCCGAATATGATCCCCGCACTCGTATGTTGGCTTACAGTAATGCCGCCCACAATCCCCCCCTGTTGTGGCAACGGGAAACGGGACAAATTCACCGTTTAGATGCGTTAGGAATGTTAATTGGTCTGGATGCCCAAAGCCAGTATGAAGATGCCAGAGTGCAACTGCAACCGGGGGATGTAGTGATTTATTACACCGATGGGTTTACGGATGCCGTCAATGCCGAGGGCGATCGGTATGACGAAGAAAAGCTGATTCAACTCTGTCATTGGGCTTGTCAACATTGCGACGATGCCCGATCAATTTTAGACTTTCTCTTTGCCCAAATTCAGCAATTTATTGGCCAAGATCTACACGGTGAAAACCGTCACTATGACGATGATATGACCTTGCTAGTCTTACAAGTTCAAGATCAGCCCGGATAGGGCGCTAAACCTGAGTTCTTGGTTCTTGGCAAGTCTTTTGCTCGGAATTTTCAGCACAGCAGAGGGTCACTCTCCTGCTAAGATAAAGTTGAGGGTCTGGACTTTTCCAGCACAGGTTGAAAATCGATCGTTTTGAAAGCGTTTAGAAGGACGAATCAGCTATGCGAATTTTGGTGATGGGTGGAACACGCTTTATCGGTGTTTATCTCACCCAAGCTTTAGTTGAACAAGGGCACGATGTTGTGCTTTTCAACCGAGGGAATTGTCAGCCCCCCGTATCAGGTCTTACCCAGATCCACGGCGATCGGACTGATGCGGAGCAATTAACAAGCCTTTTAAAATCAGAATCCTTCGATGTCATTTTTGACAATAATGGCCGAGAATTAAGCGATACTAAACCTCTCGTGGATTTATTTGGGGACAAACTCAGCCATTTTATTTATGTCAGTTCCGCCGGAGTCTATGCCGCCTCCGATGAGATGCCTCACTCCGAAGAAGATCCGGTGGATCCAAAAAGCCGTCATCGGGGCAAATTTGAAACCGAAGACTATTTAACCGATCAAAAAATCCCCTTTACCGCCGTGCGTCCCGTCTATATTTACGGCCCTAAAAACTATAATCCCGTAGAATCTTGGTTCTTCGATCGTCTCAGCCACGATCGTCCCGTTCCTATTCCTGGCAATGGTTTATATATCACCCAACTGGGTCATGTGGCGGATTTAGCCAGTGCCATGATCGCCATCTTAAACAACCCCAAAGCGATCGGTCAGATTTACAATATTTCCGGCGAAAAATTCATTACCTTTAACGGTCTAGCCCGCCAGTGTGCCCTAGCCATGGGCAAAGACCCGGAAAAAGTAGAATTAGTTCACTACGATCCCAAAGCCTTCGACTTTGGTAAACGCAAAGCCTTTCCCCTCCGACCTCAACACTTTTTCACCTCCATCGCCAAAGCCAAACAAGACCTAAACTGGTCTCCTCAGTTTGACTTAGTTTCCGGCTTAAAAGACTCCTATCTCACGGACTATCAAGTTCAACCCTCTGAAACCTCAGACTTGTCCGTAGATGATGAAATTATTAAAGCCCGCTAGTCTTTAATGATCTTTGGTAAGATGTGTTAGCGGTAGGATGTGTTAGCGATAGCGTAACGCATCAGAAACGATCTTTGGTAGGATGTGTTAGCGATAGCGTGACGCATCAGACGATGTGGTTGATGTGGTTACAATCTGTTTTTTAGTGTCTTGAGGAATTCACCATGGCCTCCCCTGCGGTATCACTACTCTCCGACGATTCGATGCTAGGTTCTGGGATTTTAGAAGAATCAATCTCGCTGACTACTTCAGGGGAACAAACTTCAGGGGAACAATCTGTGGAAAACTCCGACCCAGCTTCTGCCCTCTGGAGCATTGAAGACAGTGAAAAACTATACCGCATTCGAGGCTGGGGAGAGCCCTATTTTTCCATTAATGCAGCGGGACACGTCACCGTTTCTCCCCGTGGCGATCGAGGGGGATCTTTAGACCTGTTTGAATTAGTAGAATCCCTGAAACGTCGGAACCTATCCCTGCCCTTACTCATTCGTTTTTCCGACATTTTACAGGATCGCTTAGATCGCTTAAATGCCTGCTTTGCCAGAGCGATCGCCCGCTATAACTATGCAGGGGTTTACCGAGGGGTTTTCCCGGTGAAGTGCAATCAACAACGTCATTTAATTGAAAAATTAGTGCGTTATGGAGAACCCTATCAATTTGGCTTAGAAGCGGGTTCTAAACCCGAATTAATGATTGCCCTGTCCCTTCTCTCTACCCCCGGATCCCTCTTAATTTGTAATGGTTATAAAGATCAGGATTATGTTGAAACCGCCATTCTCTCCCGGCGTTTAGGCAAGGTTTCAATCATTGTTCTAGAGCAATTGGAAGAGGTGGATCTGGCCATTTCTGCCTACCAAAAATTAGGGGTGATGCCCGTTTTAGGGGTCAGGGCTAAACTCAATAGCAGAGGCGTAGGCCGTTGGGCCACCTCCGCAGGCGATCGAGCTAAATTTGGCTTAAATATTCCAGAAATTGTCACCGTTGTGGAAAAGCTCAAAGCCGCGAATATGTTGGAAAGTTTACAACTCCTTCACTATCATATTGGTTCCCAAATTTCCGATATTGCAGTAGTTAAAGCCGCCATTCAAGAAGCCAGCCAAATTTACACCCAATTAGTCCTCCTGGGGGCTAACATGAACTACCTGGATGTGGGGGGAGGCTTAGGGGTTGATTATGACGGTTCTAAAACCAATTTCCATGCCTCTAAAAACTACAACATGCAAAACTATGCCAATGACTTAGTGGCAACCATTAAAGATGCCTGTAACCAGCGTAACGTACCCGTTCCCACCCTCATTAGTGAAAGTGGCAGAGCGATCGCATCCCATCAATCGGTTTTAGTCTTTGATATTTTAGGGACAAGTTCCGTTCCCTCCGATACCCCGGTGGCGGCTCGTGCCGATGAAGACTTAATTATTCGCAATTTGTGGGAAGCCTATAACCACATCACCCCAGAAACTTATCAGGAATCCTATCATGATGCGGAACAATTCAAAGAAGATGCCATTACAGCCTTTCGGTTAGGCTATTTAAGCTTAACCCAACGGGCCCGCGCAGAGCATATTTACTGGGCCTGTTGTCGTAAAATCCAAGCCATTATCCAAAATCAGGAATATGTACCGGATGACCTAGAAGATCTACAGCACAATATGTCTTCCATCTATTACATGAACCTGTCCGTTTTCCAGTCTGCCCCAGACAGTTGGGCGATCGATCAATTATTTCCCATTATGCCCATTCATCGGCTTGATGAGCAACCCACAGAGCGGGGTATCCTAGCTGATTTGACCTGCGATAGTGATGGTAAAATCAATCAATTCATTGACCTGCTCGATGTCAAAAACCTTCTTGAATTACATCCCTACGATCCCGAATCTCCCTATTACCTAGGCTTATTTTTAGGAGGAGCCTATCAGGAAATCATGGGGAATTTACATAACCTCTTTGGCGATACCAACGCGGTTCATATTACCCTAACTCCCAAGGGGTATGAAATTGAAAATGTTGTCAAAGGGGACACCATTCAAGAGGTTTTAGGTTACGTCCAGTACGATATTGAAGATATGGTAGAGAACGTTCGTTTGCAAACCGAAAAAGCTCTGCAAGAGAATAGGATTACCTTGGAAGAATCTCAACGCCTGTTGCAAAGTTTTGAGCAAAGTCTGAGAAGTTACACCTATCTATCTTAAGGCTAAGCATAGGATAGGCTGAACGCTAGGGTTTAAGCCGGATAAATACGCAGACGGCGGTTCGGCTCTTCCCCAAAACTTGCAGATTTAAGATGATAATGCTCCACTAATTCGTGTTGCATTTTGCGAATATGAGCCGGGCGGGGCAAGAGTTCCACCGGCTGACCTTTGGGTAATACTAATTGCTCCACGGCCAACCGTGCTTCCTCTAAGGCTTCAAATTCTTCATGGTTACTATGGTTGCGGCTAAAGAGGTTTTCCGGATCTTCGGGTAAGCCCGCTTCTTCCTGGTTGAGGAGTCGCTTTAATCCCCGGACAATTTGGGGTAAGGTATTGGATTTAATGGCATGGATCGGAATTTGATGATTTTGGGCTAACTGACGCAGTTTAGAATGATTTTTTAAGTGCGATCGTAAGGCTAAAACCGCATCCGCTTGATCCATTTCTCTGGTTAAAACCACAGGCAAGCGCAAGGTTTGAATCACCTGCTCTAGGTGATGACGACTGACCGCATAGGGGTAAACGTGTAGGGGTAAATCCTCACCATTAGACCCAAATCCGTAAATGCGTTCGTCTGTCCACAAGGATTCCGCAGCCCAGGAAGATTGAAAGGCAAAATGATCCTCTAAGGTTTCATCTAATAAGGACTCAAATTCTGTTTCTGGGCTATGGGGTTCCGGGCTACGGGGTTCGGCACTGGGAACGATCGTTAGGGGAATGGGATGATCCTCTTCTAAACCTTTAGCTTCCGTAGACTTGCCCCGCCCTTTCTTAAAAGAAGGACGATCGCCCCAGGCAAAGGGGAGGGGCTGCATTTGCCCACTGGATCGCCAGCCCCGATCGCTCCGGCGCGGTGGGGTGGGTTCTAGGGGAACTTCAGGAATTTGGCGCGTGATCACCACCTGCCCTTCCTCATTGACACTGCGGACTTGAGGGCTGACGGGCCGCTGGCGCAGCAGTTGATCCACGGTTTCCGCCACGGACTCATGCACTACCCAACTGTGCCGCTCCTGCATTTCCACCGCAATTTCAAAGGTGGGAGCCGCTTTGCGCTCTAATACGGTTTTCTGAGTCCCCCGACGGCGGGCCTCATCGTCCCCCAGGGTAACCGCTTGAATCCCCCCAATTAAGTCCGCTAAGGTGGGATTTTTAATCAGATTTTCAATTTGGGTACCGTGGGCGGTGCCCACTAATTGAACCCCCCGCTCCGCGATCGTCCGGGCCGCTAGGGCTTCTAATTCTGTCCCAATTTCATCAATAACAATTACTTCCGGCATGTGGTTTTCCACCGCCTCAATCATCACCTGATGCTGTAATTCTGGCTGGGCCACCTGCATCCGTCGCGCCCGACCAATGGCCGGGTGAGGAATATCCCCATCCCCCGCAATTTCGTTAGACGTATCAATAATCACCACCCGCTTGTGAAAATCATCCGCCAATACCCGCGCAATTTCCCGGAGGGCCGTGGTTTTGCCCACCCCTGGCCGTCCCAGCATCAAAATTGATTTACCGGAATCCATCAAATCATTAATTAAAGCGATCGTCCCAAATACCGATCGCCCCACCCGACAGGTTAACCCAATCACCTCTCCAGAGCGGTTGCGAATGGCACTAATGCGATGGAGGGTTCGCTCAATTCCGGCCCGATTATCGCTCCCAAAACGTCCCACTCGTTCTGTGCAATAGAGCAATGCCTCTCGTTCAATGACCGTATTGCCCAAATACTCAGACCCATCGGGAAATCGTGCCTCTGGCAATCGTCCTAGATCCATCACCACTTCAACCAATTGATCGCGCTGGGGGTGTTGGTGCAGAATCTGGGACAGCGGTGGGGGAAGGATATTCAGCAGTTCTCCTAAATCATCCACAACCCGCTTTTCAAAATATTCCGTAGAGGTCATAGGGGTTTGCGGTAATCCGCAATAGAGGGGCATCTTATCAATATGTCCCTATCATACTACAGGATTTGCCCGGACTTTGTGGGTTGTAAAGAGGTAGGCCGTACTTAGGGCGTGTCATCAATTAGAAGGGTTGACAAAAGACACCTTTTAAGGATT
>DALYGI010000091.1:0-12081 GCA_031971595.1 Prochlorotrichaceae cyanobacterium CTOTU29312 | reverse complement strand
GGGTGCCTTTACTGGATTCTTTCGTCTGCCGTTGGTAGCCTCTGTGCCTTTTCAAAAGTTTCTGGATAAACAAATTGATATTCGTGCGCCAGGCAAGTGGAACTTGGCGGATCTGCTGACTTGGCGATGGTACTGTGCCTTGGTGTTGTTAGGTTCCGATACGATCGCGTTGGGGATTGCGTGGCAACTGGCCCGCCATTTTAATCAGTTTTATTCCCCCATTCCTCCGGCGTTGGTGTGGTGGGTGTGGTTTGATTTACCCAGTTTATTTTGGCTAGCGGCGCTGATTACTCTCCTCCTTTTTGCCCACAATGGTTTATATAGCCAAATCCATCGCACCCATGATTATCTGCGGGCTGGGCGGTTGGTGACGGGAATTTATCTGTTTAGCTTGGTCATTGCCTATTTTTACGATCCCAAACTGGATCCACCCCGATCGCTCTTTTTTACCGCTTGGGCGGGCAGTGTGGTGTTTGTCATTAGCCTGCGGCTGTTGACCCTCTCCCTGCTCAGTGCCCTAGAGCATCGCTACTTTAAAACCCCCATTTTTGTGATTGCCCCCGCAGCGGAACTTAAAAGCCTGTCGGAGGTGCTGATTCGGCGCTGTCATTACTACCATCTGGTGGGGGCGGCTCTGTCCAGTGTGGCTCTCAGTGAACACACGTTTAAAACGATCGTGGGGAGTGGGGCCAAGGTGGTTTTAGTGCGGGATTTGCCCGATCTGGCTCTTGCTTCTGGGCTGTATTGGCGCTTAAAGCGGGCGGGTATTGTTTTACACCTCTTGCCCTCCAGTCGGGAAATGTTGTATCGCCGGGGAATGCCCGATGTGGTGGCGGGGATCCCAACCCTACGGATGGATGCCCCCCTCATTGATGGGGTCGATTATCGGCTTAAGCGCATTGTGGATTACGTGGGCACGATCGTGGGGGTGATTGTTTTAGCACCTTTTTTTGCGTTTATTGCCCTGGCCATTTATCTGGATTCTCCGGGGCCGGTGTTTTTTCGTCAGGAGCGCATTGGGCTGAACGGGCGAGTGTTTCAGGTCTGGAAATTTCGCACCATGACCGTGGATGCCCCGAAACTTCAAGCCAATTTAGAACGCCAAAACCAAGCTGCCGATCGGATTTTATTTAAGATCAAAGCGGATCCCAGGGTCACCCGCATGGGTAAGTTTTTACGCCGCACCAGTTTAGACGAACTCCCCCAATTGTTTAATGTGCTCTGTGGGGAAATGAGTTTGGTGGGGCCGCGTCCTCTGCCCCTGCGGGATGTGGCTCAGTTTGAACAATGGCATCACATTCGTCATAAGGCCCTACCGGGTATTACGGGATTGTGGCAAGTCTCTGGCCGATCGGATTTGGATAGTTTTGATGATGCGGCCCGCTTGGATTTGTACTATATCGATAATTGGTCTTTGAATCTGGACTTAGAAATTCTGATGGAAACGATCAAAATTGTCGTTCTCGGTAAGGGTGCATATTAACCGCTACAGCTACAAAGACACAGAAGCCCCGAAGCCCCGCAGGAATGCCTCTGTGGTTTAATCCTGAACTTTCCGGTTTATTGAATTCACGATCCTTAACAACATAAATCCTGAAATACGCCCTCGTAGGCTCCTAACGATCGTTCAAAGCGATAATTTTCCACCGCATATTGTCGCCCTTGAGCCCCTAAACGCTCCCCATAGTCCCGATCGTGATAGAGCTTGAGGATAGCCGCTGCCAACTCTTGAGGAGATTCTGGGGGTACCACTAGCCCCCCTTGACTTTGATGAATCACCTGGGCCGCAGATCCATCCAAGGGCACGGAGGCAATAATGGGCCGGCCACTGGCTAACAGTAATTGGGTCTTCGAGGGCATATTAAAGGCAATCACATTTTTGCGCTGCACAATTAACCCCACATCCGCCGCCGCGAGCATTTCAGGCACCGCTTCCCGGGGTTGAAAAGGTAACAGCAAAACATTACTCACCTGCTTACGATCGCAATGGGTTTGCAGACCAGACAAAGCTTTTTCTTCCCCCACAATCACCAAGGCAATCTGGGGATAGTCCTGAAGCAAACCCGCCGCATTAATCACCGTTTCCAAGCCTTGGGTTAGGGCAATATTGCCGGAATACAGCACAACAAAACGATCGCCTAAGCCATAATTTTGCCGAAAGGTATTTTCTAACTTGGGTAAGGGTTTAACAAAATCCACATTTACCCAATTGGGAATACAGGTTATCTTGGCCAAATTGACCCCTTTACGACCTAAATTCTCCGTAAATTTTTCCGTAATCACCACAATCCGGTTAGCAATACCATAGGAAAATCGCTCTAGGGCTTCAAACACCCAAATCGCCAAGGGATTACGCACTAACCCCACATGAATCGCCGCTTCCGGTAAAATATCCTGCAAACTTAACACCGTAGGACAGCGATACCACAGAGCCAGCAACGCCACCGCGATCGCCACCGGCAGGGGAGGACTGGTATACAGAATCACATCCGGCTTCCAGCCCCTAAAGGCAGCCCCCAGACTGGTGACCTCAAAGCTACCATCCAAAAGAATACGAGTCACCAACCCCGGATTAGGACGAATCCAGACATAACAGCGCTGAATCTGTACCCCATGCCGTTCTTCCTGCACATAAAATCGCCCTTGGTATTCAGGATAGATAACCCGCTGGGGATAATTGGGCATAGCCGTCACCACCCGCACCTGATGCCCCCGTTGAACCAGCCCCTCCGCCAGTTCCGTCACCAACGGCGCAATGCCAATGGGTTCCGGGTGATAGTTATAGGCATAAATCAAAATTTTCATAGATTTAGGAACGTGGCCAACTGGCATCAATCTCCCTTAAAACCCTCTTCAGTTCAACACCGCTCAGGTAGTCTACCATCCCCGTCCAAAAGCTCCCTGTCCCCACCGCACTGGGCATGGCATCGGATGCATCAAACCGCAGAATATCCGCATCCTTGAGAAGATCCGCTTGTTTTTGACTCAACCGATCGGGATAGTCCGTACTTTCCACATCCCGGTAGGGGGATAAATGCTCCCCTAAACCCGCCCAAATCTTTTGCGGCTCTGGGGTCAAGAAATAGTTCAAAAACGATCGCACGGCGGGGGTATCTCGCAAAACCCCTAGTTGTACCGCCCCCACCACCAATCGGGACGGATCGGCGGTTCCCCCAAATCCCGGTAAGGGGAAAAAATCCACATCCTCCAGGTTGACATCCCCAGGGAAAAACGCCGGAATAAAATTGGCCTGGGTGTGCAGATAGCAGGCGGGAGGATCCCGAAACAACCCTAGGGGCGAATCGGCATAACTGGTACTGAGCATCCCCACCTTGCCGCCAAGAACCGCTTTAGGATTTAACGCAATCTTACCAAAAGTGGCAAAAGCCTTCTCCACCGCCGGATCCGTAAAGGGAATGGCATGGCTGACCCACCGATCGTAGGTGTCTTCCCCGGATTGTCGCAGCAGAATATCCTCTACCCAATCCGTTGCCACCCAGCCCGTGGCTTCTCCACTTTCCACCCCTAGGCACCACGGGGTTTCGCCGTTGGCGATGATCTGTTGGGTCAGAGCCTCTAACTCTTGCCAGGATCGGGGGACTTTATAGCCCTTCTCCGCAAAGCGTTGGGGCAAATACCAGACCAACCCTTTCAGATAAGCCCGAACGGGCAGCCCATAGGTTTTCTCCCCAATTTTGCCCAACGATCGCCATTGGGGGGTTAAGGCTGTCTCCAGAAGTTGGGGATCCACCAAAGATTCCAGGGGAATGAGGGCCTGCTCCGTCACCAAATCCCGCATTAACCCCGGCTGGGGAAACAGGGACAGATCGGGGGGATTACCCGCCGCAACTTGCAGGGGCAGCAGGGTGGTGAGGGCATCCGTGCCCTGGTAGTTCACCCGAATACCCGATCGATCGCTAAAGGGGGCAACCACCTGTTCAATATCTTGGATACCTTTCCCCGTCAGGGTTCCCATCAGGGTCAAGCTCTGGGAATCGGGGGGGATGGAAGCGCTACAAGCTCCCAGAAAGAGGGCTAGGAAACTGGTTAAAAGGACGGTCAAGAGGCGGAATTTGGTAACGATCGGGGAGGGGAGCATTTGGTTTTGAGTTTTGGGTTTTGAGTTTTGAGTTTTTTCAGTGCTAACCTTGAATTTCACCACAAAGACACAAAGGTAAGAAAAGAACTATAGATCTTGAATCGTGAACTTTCTGGTTCATGATCTTAGGTGCTAAGTTTAGGATCTCGCACGGTCTGCCACAGGGCTTGGTAAGCGGCTTGGCTACTGGGGGATAGGGGCAGGACAAACTCACAACGATCGAGCCATTCAGGGGACGGATTGAGAATCGGGCTGTCCTCCGTTGGGAGCGAACTAGAAGCCCCTAGGGGAGATGTACCCCGGCCAAAACGGCTAAAGAGATCCGCCCGATCGGGCTGCCAACAAAAATTAACCCAAGCTTGAACCCCTGGGAGTTTCTCCGGGGAGGCTTGGCTGGGCCGAACCCAAAGATCTGCCCAGAGGGCTGTGCCGGACTGGGGCAAAATAATGCGTATATCCCGATCGAGGGGGGTGAGGGGCAGCAGATCCGTAGACCAGCCCACAATCAGGGCCACATCTTTGACCAGTAGGGGCTGAACTAAATGGGTAGAGCTATAAAACTTCACTTGCCGATGCAGACTCCCTAAGCGATCGGCCAGGGTGGGAACCGTGCCTGGATCCGGGGTGTTATAGGCAACGCCCAGGGATTTTAAGACCAGCCCAATTACCTCCCGTGGATCATCCGGCAGCCCTATTTGCCCTTGCAATTCCGATCGCCACAGATCTGACCAATCCTGAGGTTCCCAGCCCCACGTCTTAAACACCGAGGGACGATAGGCAATGGCCGTAGTGCCCCAGCGGTAGGGTAGCCCCCAAATCTCTCCGCTCGGATCGGGAAACCCCTGAGGATTACGGGTCACCACCGATCGATACCGATCGTTCAGGGCCTGCCAGCCCTCCAACCCCTCCAGCGTCCAGGGTTGAATCAGATTTTGCCGAATAGCATCCCCCAACCACGCATCCCCCAAAGTCATTAAATCCGGGGTGGGTAACGCCGAGCCCCAAAACCCCTTCGGCGGCTGAGGAGACTGCCACTGTTGGAGGAGTCGAAACAAATCCTGAAGGTTTGCTTCCGAACTAAAGTTAGGGGGAGGGGCAGATTGTGGGCTATTTTGAAGGCTACGTTGAAACGCGCTCACCAATTGCACCGGCACCGATTGACTCAGAATTTTAATCCGTAAACCAGCGGGAGAAGGACTACACCCCGTCACGGTCATTGCCGCCGTAGTCGCCACCGTTGTAGCCACCGTTGTTCTAGCCATAGTCATAGCCATAGTTGTTCTAGCCATACTGGTCGCCACCGGCCAGGCTAGCGCCCCTTGTAAAAACGATCGACGCTGAACCATAGCTAGAACATTTTGGGAACCGGCAGTCCCCGACTGAGATGAAAATCTTCCTGTACTTTCCGGGTTAAACGCCGGGAAATTTGGCGCACAATCTGCTCTAATACCGCATCCCCCGTCTGTTGCACAAACTTTTGGGGCAGGAGGTGAATAAAACTGGGAAACTGAACCCACACCGTCAAATCCAGTGTCCAGGAAGCATTAGTCATCTGGGTAACGGGAAGATCCCCTTCGACGGCTGCCCCTAGCAGGGACAATTCAGCTTGAAAATCCACATCATAGCCAAAGGGCACATAATCAGGCACGGGAATGGTATTAATCCGATAGACCCCGTGATCCTGCGGCAAGAGATCTAAACCAATTTTGGGCTCTAGCTCAAACCCCAACGCCCCAAAGCGTCCTAAAATCAGCGCATAGCCCGTTTTACCGATCGCTTTGACTTGCATCGGTTTAGCCGATCGGGGGAACCATTGTTCATGGTGATCAAGATATTCCGCCACCACCTCAGGGGTAGCATACATTTCCATCACTCCCTGGAAATGACTATGAAAAGGAGTCATCTGATCGTGTAGTGGAGTCTCCGGGGAGTTGGCGGCATTAACATTCATGGAAAAGCGGGAAGAGAATCAGCCAGCGTTCTCATCATACCCTAGCCCTCTTCACTTCCCCTAACGATCCTGATCACATGATCCAATCAACTCAATGGCCCAGGGCAACTCAACAGGCTAACTAAACCCATCCATAAAACTGGATCAACCAGGCCGCTAAACCCAGCACACCAATCAAAACGATCGTAATCCATAGCCCCGTATCCTCACCCAGGCTAAACGATCGCTTGGGCTGCTCTTTTTCGCTGGAATTGGCTCTGGGGTTCGCTTTGGAATTCGATTTAACCGGCATCTCAGGGGACTGATCATCCCACGGTAAGGGACTATGCCCCTGCTTCTGGCGGGGTTTGCGTTCTAACAGGGCACTGCTGGCCAGCCCACGGGTCGGTTTTTCAGCGCTAGATTGTGACGCTAGATGCTCAGAGACATCCCCCGGCAGATCCTTAGGTACATCCCTAGCTATATCCCTCAAGGGGGCACGTCCCCCAACTTCCAGAAATTGGAGAAATTCTTCAGAAACCCGCTTAGGCTTCACGGGCACAGGCGTAGCTTCCAGCCGTGGCCCTTGTCCCACCCCAATGGTCGTCCTCGATTTCGATCGGGGCAGGTGATCCCAGTCCGTTTCCTCCTCCAGGCGTGGCCCTTGTCCCACCCCGATGGCCCAGCGGATCAGGGCAATTCCCAGAAGGGCTACAGCCCCAAGGGCGATCCAAATTTGATTTTTCCAGGATTGCCACAGAGAATCACTTTCAGGAGCAGCGATCGTCACCCCTAGTTCCTGGGATGCCACCGCATTGGACTCTGAGTCTGGCTCTAGGGTCGGGTTTGCTTGAGTTTGGACAACCGGATTGGAAACTGAGCTAGAAACGGGTTTTGCGTTCCCCCTGGCAACCGAGGCAGTAGCCTTTTGAGCAGGTTTCCCTAGGGCTTGATTCTCGACCCTGGCCTGCAAGGTCTCACCGAGGGATTGAGAAGCCGATCGTTGGGGCAGGGGCGATGGGGGAACCGTACTAGCCGCTAACAGCGCCGGAGTCGATCGGGGCACAGATGAAAACGATCGTGCTGGAGATTGAGTATTTCCTTGAGAGAAATTCCCTTGAGCGGAACGAGCCAAAGTCCGGCCCACCTGTTCCTGAGGAGAAGACTGCACCGCAGCAGCGGGAGCCTGCACCGAAGCAGGTACCCCATTATCAATTCTCAATTCTCCATTCTCAATTCTCAATTCTCCATTATCAATTCTTAAGGCTTCATTCTCAATAGCGATCGCCAACGGATTCGCTGGTATTTCCTGAGCCGCAGGCAATAACCCCACCGGCTGGGTGGCAGCGGGCAAAAAGCGCTGGCTAGAAACGGGGGCTAAGCTAGTTTGTCGTTCCCCCTCAAGACCTCCAGGCAGGCCTAATTGGCTATCTAGGGGAATCGCGGGTTGACTAGCCTCAGAAGCCGGAGCCAGCAAGAGTTTCACCCCATCTTGACCCGGAGGTAACAGCAGTTGGGAACCAATGGTCGGCTGATTTAAAAAGTCGTCAACGGTTAGGGCAGGGGTGGCCAGAGGCTCGGTTTCCGTTGCCTCAGGGGCTGAAGACTCAGAAAATTCTGGAGTTTGAGTCGATTCCGGCAGAGGACTCTGGGCTAGACTGAAATCCGCCAGATCAATCTTCTCAGGGGTCAGAATTAACGCCTGAGCCTCGGAAAACTCTAAGTCAGAGGTGAGACCGTGGGCAGCTTGAGCAAAACTTACCTCGACCTCTGGACTCAAACATAGGGCTAAGGCTAGGACGATAGACTGGGAGTACCGCAGTAACATCCTGGGTAAACTAGACATAGCTCCTCCAAATTGCACCGCTTTAGCTTGCAAGTTTGCAAGTTTGCAATTTTTTTTACTTCCTTATCAGATTAACCCGTCTTCAGCGATCGTGCTGTAATCTAGACTATTCTTTACACGACAAATTTTGAGCCGAAAGCGATCAAAAAAAGATCAAAGGGATTTCTTGAGAGCGGTTTCCATGGGCTTAGGGCGCTTAAATCCTTTGGGTGCGGCCTGTTGCTCATGGCGATCGTAAGCTTCCACGATCTGCTGCACCAGAGGATGACGCACTACATCCGCCGCATTCAGGTAACAAAAGGCAATCCCCTCCACGGACTTGAGAATCTTTTCTGCGATGGCCAACCCTGAAGTTTGATGGAGCGGTAAATCCGTTTGGGTAACATCCCCCGTCACCACCATCCGAGACTGAAACCCCAGACGAGTTAAAACCATTTTCATCTGGGCCGGAGTCGTATTCTGGGCCTCATCTAAAATCACAAAAGCATTATTTAAAGTGCGGCCTCGCATATAGGCCAGCGGAGCCACTTCAATCACTCCTTTTTCCATCAACGCCCCAATGCGCTCCGGCTCCACCATCTCATAGAGCGCATCGTACAAGGGCCGCAGGTAGGGGTCAATTTTTTGTTGCAGATCCCCCGGCAGAAACCCCAACCGTTCCCCCGCCTCCACCGCCGGACGGGTCAAAATTAAACGATCGTAATCTCCCTTCAGCAAGGCCTGAACAGCCAGAACCGCCGCTAAAAACGTCTTCCCCGTCCCCGCCGGGCCAATACAAAAGGTCAGGGCATGGGTTTGAATTGCCTGAATATAAGCCCGCTGTCGAAAAGTCTTCGCCCGAATCTCCTGCCCCTTACGAGTACGAGCCAAAACATTTTGCTGTAAATCCTGCAACTCATCCTGACGATCGGTATCTAGGGCATAGCGAGCGGTCAAAATATCCGTGGCATCAATGGGTTTCCCTTCCCGCCAATAAGCCACCAACGCCTGCACCAACCGGGAAGCCCGATCGATTTGGGTCGCCGTTCCCGACAGATGCAACTCCTGGCCTCGGAGAACCGCCTGCACCCCCGTATGCTTTTGAATCAGCTTCAGGTTTGCCTCACCCTGGCCCGCCAGGGCAATAGCGCTGTCTAGCGTGGGCAGAGAGATGACAGCAGATTCAGGCATAGGGAATGGATGAGGAAAATTTTGATTTTTTTGAATGTTTGAATTTTAATTTTAATTTGAATGTTTTAATTTTAAATTGAATTTTAAATTGTAGGGGCCGGGTCTCCCGTCCCAGAACTTGAAGACCAATCTAAGTATAATTAGCGCGGCTACGGGTACGACGGGCGCGGAACGATCCCGGAGCCTGAGGCGCTTGAGGACGTTCCTTTGGTGGCAAACTATTCAAAGGCTTCAGTTCCTCCGCCAGAGCGTGTCCCCCAAAAAACTCCAAATGAATTTGTTGCCCCGCCAAGCTCCCCGCAGAATGGAGAATATGACGCAGGGCATGAACATTGCGGCCACCCCGACCTAAAATGCGACCCCGATCGCCCCCTTCTAGGGCAACCCGGATGAGGACTCGCTCTCCCCCCACCAATACCTCTTGATCTAACTTGAGTAACTGGGGATCTTCAATTAAGGGATCGAGGAGAAAGCGAACCAAACTGGTATAGTCAACCGTCATGGGAAATACGAAGAACAGCCAGAAAATTCAAAAACAGAAGGTCACAGCGGACAGCCCTGCTGCAATCTTCTGTTTATTCTAAGCAGAAAGCCTATATTACCGCAAACCCTAGGCGCTAGCGGTCTCAGTCTTAGCAGAGTCAAGCTGAGCAAATACATTCGCCTTTTGTAGGATATGGCGCACCGTATCCGTGGGCTGAGCCCCTTTTTCAAGCCATTGCACAATATGAGGCACGTCTAAGCGAGTTTCATCGGTACGAGGGTTATAAAACCCCAACTCAGCGAGGGCACGACCATCGCGGCGGGCATAGCTATTCATAGCGACGATGCGGTAGCTCACTTCACGCTTTTTACCTAGACGCTTTAATCTCAGCTTGATCATGGTTAATACAGAGTTAATACAGAACGTGGTTAATGGAGAATACGTGGGGCGGATAGTTTCAAAACAACTCGGTCGGGGTTCTAGGATAGCATCCCGTCTCAACCCAAGGCAAGAGGGTTTGAGCCTTTGATGATTTATCGCAGAATTCAGGTTCCCTGACCCCATCCCTAGAGTCCTAGATTCAACCCGTCTAAACCCTATAAAACCCATATAAAAAGGTGTGCAGACAAACTCCTACACACCCTTTAAGACTGGTTTAATTTAACGCAAGGTACAACTATTCTCAGATCCCCGGTTTCTGGGGACAGAGCATCAAGAGAGGGGCTTCGTTCTACAAGAAACCGGGGATCTTGGCACTTAAGTTGCACATACCGTTTAATTTAGCTCGTCTGAGCCTCGTGTCGTGGTTTATCCCAGAGGATCTAAATTAGCGAAAGCCTACCGCAGCTTGCCATACAAAGGCCAGAAGCAGGAAAAAGACTGGAATAACCGGCAGAATGTCTACCAGGGGATCGAAGATTTGATAGGCTTCCGGTAAGGCGGCAATAAACAGGGAAAGGGGCATTGATTTAATAACCTCATCAATAGGGAACGATTTTCAAAAGCGGTAAGCCGATTCTACCAGAATGCGGATCCCTCTCTTCCCCAGAGCGAAAAATGATTTGCCGATCGATCCCCTAAGCGTGTTGAATGAACAGTGTTGAGTAACAATGCCCCTCAAGGTCTGGAAAGGCTCTAGGGCGGTTGTCGATCTATTTTGAAGAAGATGTTGAGGATTTAACCTTGAATCGTAATTATCTGTTTACCTCGGAATCTGTGACAGAAGGGCATCCCGACAAGATCTGTGATCAAATTTCCGATACGATTTTGGATAATCTCCTGGCCGGTGATCCCGCTAGCCGTGTGGCGGCTGAGGTGGTCGTGAATACGGGCTTGGTGCTGATCACCGGGGAAATTACCTCCAAAACACAGGTTAACTATATTGACTTGGCTCGACAAAAAATTAGGGAAATTGGCTATTTGGGAGAAGATAGCGGGTTCTCTGCCAATAGCTGCGCGGTTTTAGTAGCGCTGGATGCCCAGTCTCCTGATATTGCCCAGGGGGTGGATGCGGCCCAAGAACGGCGCGATCGTCTCAGTGAAGAGGAGTTAGACGCGATCGGTGCGGGGGATCAGGGCTTAATGTTTGGGTATGCGTGTAATGAGACCCCGGAACTGATGCCCTTGCCCATTAGTCTGGCCCACCGTATTGCCCGCCAACTTTCTGTGGTTCGCAAGAACGGAACGCTGCCCTACCTCCGACCCGATGGCAAAAGCCAGGTGACGATCGCCTATGAAAATGGGATCCCAGTGGGGATCGACACCATTTTAATTTCTACGCAACACGCCCCCACGATCGGTGAAATTCAAGACGAGAAGGCCGTACAGACCAAAATTAAAGCGGATCTGTGGGAACAGGTCGTGCTGCCCACTTTTGTGGATATTAGCGTCAAACCCACGGAGGCCACTCGGTTTTTGGTAAACCCCACGGGTAAATTTGTGGTAGGCGGCCCCCAAGGGGATGCGGGGTTAACAGGTCGTAAGATCATTGTGGATACCTACGGGGGCTACTCCCGGCATGGGGGGGGCGCTTTTTCCGGCAAAGATCCCACCAAAGTCGATCGAAGTGCGGCCTATGCCTGTCGCTATGTGGCTAAAAATATTGTGTGAGCAGGGTTAGCGGAGAAGTGCGAAGTCCAACTCAGCTACGCGATCGGGGTGGCTCGTCCCGTCAGTTTCATGATTGAAACCTTTGGCACAGGCACAGTGGACGAAGAAAAACTGTCCCGTGTGGTGCAGGATTGCTTTGATCTGCGTCCGGCAGGCATTATTCAAGCCTTCGATCTGCGGGGCTTACCGGGCAAACGGGGCGGGCGCTTCTACCAAGATGTGGCAGCCTATGGACACTTTGGCCGTCCTGACTTGGATTTGCCCTGGGAAAAACTGGATAAAGTTGAGGTGTTGAAAGCGGCTTTTTAGTCATCCATCATTCATCCCTAATGAGTGACTAGGGCGCGTCATCCTTTAAAGTGATCGACAAAACGATCGACTTGGGGATGTCTAGCCAGTGTTGTTAGTAACCCAATGACACTGGCTCCTCAATCAATAGCTCC
>DALYGI010000090.1:0-12098 GCA_031971595.1 Prochlorotrichaceae cyanobacterium CTOTU29312 | reverse complement strand
GGTTATTGTTTTAAAATGAGTAGTAGGGAAGAAGATAATGATGGAATATATCTAAAAATTATCCTTTTTAGGAGTCGGGAGCAATGCACATTATACCTTAAAAGTCAACCTATTTAATTGATGACACGCCCTAGGGAATAGGGCTAAACTATCGGGAATATCAGGTCAACAGCTAACCCACCCCTAGCCCCTCCCAGGAGGGGAACTGGATCGAACTCCTCATTCTAGGAGGGGAACCGGATTGAACTCCTCATTCTAGGTTTTCTAGGAGAGAAACTGGATTAACTCCCCCTCTAGGGAGGGGGTTGGGGGGTGGGTCTACGATCGTTTTGCTGATGGGAAGAGGCCAGGATGGAAAGGATCTACTAACTCTTTTGATAGTTAGCGATACACTCTTTGACGAGGGCAAATACCGCATCCACATCTTTCCAGCCCAAAATTTCCGTCACCTTCTTTTCTAAGTTTTTGTACGTGCGGAAAAATTCAGCAATTTCTTCTAAACGATGGGGCGCTACATCCGCCAGGGTTTTAACCTCCGCATAGCGGGGATCTTTGGCAGGAACACAGAGTAATTTCTCATCCCGATCGCCGCCGTCAATCATTTCCATCATGCCAATGGGACGGGCCGCAATGACACAACCGGGGAAGGTGGGTTGATCCATGATCACCATGCCATCCAGGGGATCCCCGTCATCCGCCAAGGTGTTGGGAATAAAACCATAGTCGCAGGGGTAGTGAACGGAGGCATACAACACCCGATCGAGGGCGAAGGCATTTAAATCTTTATCAAATTCGTATTTGTTTTTGCTACCAGCAGGAATTTCGATCAGAACATTGACTAGCCCTGGCTTCGGCTCGGCGGGAATTAAGGATAAATCCATAGATACTCCAAAAAAGGTCTTCAAAGGTGCGGGGAAAACTCCCCACGATCGTCCCTAGAGGGGGCGAGCTATTTTATTTTAAGGCATAGCGCTCCTCGCGCTCTTTGATGGGCGGGAACGGAGAAGGGCAAAAACGCTAAACGTTATTTTGAGGGGATTTGAGGGGAATAGGCTTGATTTTCCGGGGATCACCGTTGACAATAGGGAAGCCTAAAACAGGCAACCTCATCTCCTGGGGTGCACCGCGCCAATCTCCCCATATTCAAAGCCCTAGATTCACAAGGCAGGAATGCTTAGCAATGGTAAAGTTTCATATACACTCCGATAGCGATATTCCTGCATCTAATCAACTTTATAATCAGATGCGGTTTGCCATTGCTTCCTGTCAGTTTCCCCCCGGTCAAAAGTTGCCCAGTACCCGTCAGTTGGCCATGCAAACAGGGCTACACCGCAACACCATTAGTAAGGTTTATCGGCAGTTAGAAGAGGAAGGGATTGTGGAAGCCCAAGCGGGCTCTGGAATTTATGTCCGCACTCAAGGTCAAGACCAGGATATTAAACGGGTTATGCCCTTGGTGGAGCAACGGCCCGAAGCGTACAAAACCGTGCGCCAAACGGTGGATGATTTGCTTAAACAGGGATGTTCCTTGAGTGAGGCGCGGGAGTTATTTTTAGCGGAAATTGACTGGCGGTTGCGCTGTAGTGCGCGGGTTCTGGTGACGGTACCGGAGCAGGATTTGGGGGCTGGGGAGTTGATGGTGCGGGAGTTGGAGCAAAGCCTCAATATTCCAGTGCAGTTGGTGCCCCTAGAGGAGTTAGATCAGGTGTTGAGTCGCACCCGATCGGGAACGGTGGTGACCAGTCGCTATTTTAGTCTATCAGCGGAGTCGATCGCTGCGCCCAATTCGGTGCGGGTGATTCCAATCGATATTTATGACTATGGTAAGGAGTTGCAGTATTTAAGCCAGTTAAAGGAAGGGAGTTGTGTGGGCTTGGTAAGTATTAGTGCGGGGATTTTACGGGCGGCAGAAATGATTTTGCATAGTTTACGGGGGGATGAATTGCTGTTAATGACGGCCCAACCCAGCGATCGGTACAAACTAGAGGCGATCGCCCGGAGTGCGTCGGTAATTGTGAGTGATCAGGCGAGCTTTCCTACGCTGAAAATAGTGGTCAAAGCCTGTCAGGAAGACATTATTCGCCCTCCTCAACTGGTATGTTGCGAGAGCTATATTAATACGTCTTCCCTAGAGCATCTTAAGTTGGAGTTGGGACTGGATTAGGGGACTCGATCGGGGCCGGGGCTATCCAGCTTTTAGGAATGACTTCATAGACTTCCACCAATTGGGCTTTACCTTTGAGGCGTTGAGCCCCCCAAGATTGGCAATTGATCTGGGCCAAAATCTCCTCACTGCAACACAGATGCTCGTAGGTGCTTTGCCCAATTAAAATGCGGCAAGGGTAATCCATCCGATCCTTTTCCCAACTTTCTAGGCGGGAAGCGGTGTTGACCGTATCTCCGAGAATGCCGTATTCCATCCGCTCCCGTCCGCCGATACTACCGGCCGTCACCTCCCCGGTAAAAATGCCCATTCGCATCCGGGCCTGGGGTTTGCCCTGGGGCTGCCATTGCTCATTTAAAGAGTCTAGTAACTGGGCAATTGCAATGGCACAGAGGACAGCACTTTGGGCATCTTGGCTAATTTCCTGAGGACGGCGGGCCATGGGCAACCCAAAGACTGCCATAAATCCATCGCCGGTAAATTTATTAACAATGCCATGATGGGCCCTCACCACCTGAGTCACCGGATCTAAGGACTGATTAAGCCAATCTAAAAGAATTTCCGGATCCATGGTTTCTGAGATGGTGCTGAAATTACACAGATCCGCAAAAAGAATAGTCGCCATCAGGGTCTGGCCGGGCAATTTACCGGATTTCAGCAAAGTATCCCGTTTGTTCCACAGAGCTTGGGCCACTTCCGGTGAGGTACTTTGTCCCAGGAGCCGCATCACCATTTGCTGTCGTTGTTGAAACTGGTAGGCGCGATAGGCCAAAACTAAGACCCAAGCCCCAAACAGGCCGATCGCGGGGGAGACGAAGGGCAGCCAGACCGGAACCATCTGAAAACTCCCGATCGCTATGGCGATTAAGCCCAGTTCCGCCGTGACCAGGCCCATCGCTGACCAGAGGGGACGGCGCAGCACATACCCAACCCCAACGCCAGCGCTAATCCAGAACAAAATCCAGAGGGCTTCCCCTTCGGGAGACAGAAATTGCAGGGCGGCAGTCCCCGCCAGAGTTTCGCTGAGAAGTTGCTGAATAATCGTGCCGTGGACTTCTACCCCAGGAAACATAAATTCTTCCCGGAGTCCGCTGCTGTAGGGGGTTCGGAACACATCCTTGAGACTGGGATCCACAGAGCCAATTAACACCACTCGCCCCCGAATCAGATTAGGATCCGCTTTGCCCTCCAAGAGTTCAGCCAGGGAAATTCGAGGCAGTTTGGCAGAGCGATAATTTAAAAGAATTTGGTAGCCCCCATTATCGAGGCGATCGTAGCCCCCAGAGTAGGGACGGAGGACGGCAAAGGGGTGCCCGGCGATCGTTATTTCTTGTTCTGGTACCAGGTCGAGGGGTTGGGCATCGGGTTTAGCAGTGGCCAGATATTTTAAAGCGGATCGCAGGGCAAAACTATAAAACGCCTCTTCCTCAGAGCCCACAAACAGGAGCGATCGTCGAACAACCCCATCATTATCCAGTACGAGATCATTAAACCCTACCTGAGCCGGGGCCAGGGCGGGGTGGGGGGGAATCCCAGAAACCTGTTCCTCAATGCCGATCACCTGAGGATGCTGGAGCGCCGCTGCCAGCGCTTCCCCTCCAGGGGGATGTTCTAAATCCCGATAGAGGTCAATCCCCACCACCTCCGCAGAGCCTGCCACCAACTTTTCCACCGCCTCCGCCAACAATTGGTCACTGAGGGGCCAGCCGTACCGCGTCAAATCCGCCCCCTCAATCCCCACGATCGTCACATAGGAAGAAGGACTAGGGGCAGACTCCGCCGCCAGGGATTCCGCTTGCAAGAGGCGATCGTACCAGAGCAACTCCAGCGGCTCAAAAAGCCCCGCCCGTCGCCCCAGATCGATCGCAGTGATCATCACCCCCAAAACGATCGCCGGGGGCAGCAGTGACCAAAAGAGCGTATGAAATCGAGGAAGTTTAAACATAGCGTTAGGTAGTACACACCAGTACAAGGGTAAGCAACGGATTCCTACAGCATCTTTCTCGATCGGCGATCGGATTTCAGGAGAAAGGGGAATTGAGAGTGGGGATGGGGATATGTCTTTCTCTGGTCTACTCTTCTACTGAATCTACTCTACGTTCTCTGCGGGATTCAGGGGGGGCAGTCATACTGCTGACGATTCTCAACAATTTTCTGGTCGTAAGCCTTTGTATAATGATCTGATTCTCAAGCCATTATAGGAGGATGAACAATGAGGGCGGTAGAAGTCACTGGAACGATCGATCCTCAAGGGAATTTGTTACTCGATCGTCCATTTGAGGTGGATAGGTCAAGTCGGGTTCGCGTTATTGGGTACTTTTTTAGATGCCCTCAATCTAAAAACTTTTCACTTAGTAGCCCAAGGTTTTTTGGGATCCGTGGGAATTCAATACGCCCTGCGAAACCCCGATCGGGTCGATCGTTTAGCCATTCTCAACGCGCCCGTTACCCGCGCCTGCCAACTGCCCTGGCCCCTCAAACGCATGGCCCTGCCCCTAGTGGGAGATATGGCCACCCAGGATCCCCTCCTAGTCGATCGTACCCTGGAAGGAGCGGGGGGCTATCGCATTGAAGATGAGGACTTAGATATTTATCGTCGGCCTTTTCTCAAAAGTTCCGATGCGGGGCGGGCCTTGGTGGCCACCTTGCGGCGCTTAAAAGTTCCTAAAATCACCGCAGAAATTGAAGACGGGCTGAAACAATGGTCTAAACCGCTCCTGTTCCTCTGGGGCGATCGGGATCCGTGGTTAACCCCCGATCTGATTCAACCCTTTGCCCAGAGCTTAAGCACAGCGGAATTTACCCTGCTGGAAGAGGTGGGTCACTATGGCCAAGAAGACTGGCCCGAAAAGGTCACGGAGGCTTTACTCCTCTTCCTGAAACGCAGCCAGACCTGATTCTTCCGCACACAACGATCGCACTAATTCCCAATTCCTAATTCCTAAGACTATCCCTTCGCATCCATCCAATTTTGCCCAATATGAATGTCTACCCCTAGGGGCACTTGAAGGGGAACGGCGTTGATCATTTGCTCTTGGATTTGGGGTTGAAGAATTTCGATTTCTGCGGGGGGAATTTCAAAGACTAATTCATCATGAACTTGCAGAATTAAATGGGTTTGGTAGGGTTGCAAAAGGTGGTGAATGTTGACCATGGCCACTTTAATAATGTCTGCACTAGAGCCTTGGATGGGGGCATTAGCAGCGGCTCTTAGTAAACCCGCATCTGCCTGGCCGAGGGATTTTAAACTGGCTAAATCCAGACTATCGGGATCCGTGCCTCGCAATTTACGGAGTCGATCGCTGCTGAATTGGAAATAACGTCGTCGTCCTAAAATGGTCTGTACATAGCCATGAACGATCGCTTCCTTTTCCATCCGTTGCAGATAGTGAAAGACCTGGGCATACCGATCGTGAAAGCGCTGTAGAAAGAGTTTTGCATCTCCTAAACTAACCCCGGTTTCCCGTGCAAATCGCTGGGCTCCCATGCCATAAATCACCCCAAAGTTAATCACCTTTCCTAAGCGCCGTTCTTCTGGGGTCACTTCTTCTTTTTCTAACAATAACTGAGCCGTGAGCCGATGCACATCTTGACCCGTGCGATAGGCTTCTACTAACACGGGCTCCTGGCTTAAATGGGCTAAAATTCTGAGTTCAATTTGGGAATAATCCGCCGCTAAAATCTGCCACCCTGGTTTGGGAATAAAGGCTTGGCGAATTTGACGACTAAAAGCGGTACGAATGGGAATATTTTGTAAGTTGGGGTTAGAGGAAGATAAGCGCCCCGTCAAGGTCACCGCTTGGTTAAAATCCGTATGCACCCGCCCCGTAGACGATCGGACTAGGGCTGGCAGGGCATCCACATAGGTGGATTTTAATTTGGCAAGGGTGCGATGTTCAAGGAGAAAATCCACCACGGGATGCTCTCCCTTGAGCCGCTCTAAGACCACCGCATCCGTGGAATAGCCGGTTTTCATTTTGCGGGATTTGCGCTTATTTAAACCCAAGGTTTCAAAGAGTAATCCCCCCAATTGTTTGGGAGACGCGAGGTTAAAGGTTTGCCCCGCAGCTTCATAGGCCTTAGATTCGATCGCCGCGAGATCCTGCTCCAATTGTTGAGAAAAGTTTTGCAGGTACGCCACATCAATACATACCCCCCCATCTTCCATATTGGCGAGGACAAACTCTAGGGGTATTTCCACAGCTTCTAGTAACTGTTTAAGGGCTGGAATTCCTGCTAATTGTTCCTGAAAAAGAGCCACTAAACGATAGGTCACATGGACATCCATACCACAGTATTGAGCCACCTCTGGAATACTCACCGTGGCGATCGTTTTACCCTTGGGAACCAGATCGCTGTAACTTTTTGGAATCAGTTTCAGATAACGATCCGCTAAACTGCCTAAATCATGATCCGCCTCTGGATCTAACAGATAACTGGCCAGCAAGGTATCAAAAACCACGCCCCGAAGTTCGACCCCTTGATGTCTTAAAATTAAACGATCGAATTTAGTATTTTGAAACACCTTGGGATAACGATCGGACTCTAAAATCGGTCTAAGTAAATCCAACGTTTCCGTCAGGGGTAAATTAGCCCCCTCCTCATGACCCAGGGGCAAATAGGCCATCTCATTTTTCGCTGCTCCCCAACAGCACCCAATGCCCACCAAAGCCGCCCGATCCGGATCTAAGTCCGTGGTTTCCGTATCCCAAGCCACGGGTTTTTGGGGATCCCGATGGAGTTGTAGGTGCTGCACCAAAATCTGCACATCTGCTAACGATTCCAAAATCCAGGGTTGCAGTTGGGTCTCCCTCAGCTTTTCCTGGTAAGACCGGGTTTCCTCCCACGTCCAAAAGTCCGGATCCCCCTCTTCCTCTTCCCCTGGGGCTTGGCGTTGCTCCGTTTCCGGCACTCCCCCCAAGGCCACTTGCAACTGATCCACATTCCGCACAAATTCCCGTAACTCCAACCGATCGAAGGCTTCCAATACCGCCCCCGACTCAAACCCCCTTAACTTCAAGTCCGACACCGATCGCCCTAGGGGGACATCCACGATAATCCGAGACAATCGCTGGGACAGGTACGCCTCATCCCGAAAGTCCTCCAACTTCGATCGCACCGTGGGCTTCAGGTTCGCCAACCCCTCGTAGAGCCGATCGAGACTGCCATACTCCGTCAACAACTGCACCGCCGTCTTCGGGCCAATGCCCTTCACCCCCGGAATATTATCCGACGTATCGCCACAGAGGGCCTTGTAGTCCACCACCTGCTCCGGCGGCACCCCCAGCTTGGCAATCACCTGCTCCGGCCCGTACTCCTCCGTGCCCCCGCCCTTGTAGCCCCGCCCATACATCGTACTCATGTATAAAATGCTAATGCCCTTCCCCGACCAGTCCCGCGTTACTAACTGAAATAAATCCCGATCCCCCGTGAGGATTTTCACCTGATACCCCGCCGCCTGACCCTGAATGGCCAAGGTTCCCAGCACATCATCCGCTTCGTAGCCAGGGGACGTAACGATCGGCAAATTCAGCGCTGCCAACAAGCCCTGTAAATTAACCACATCGGGAACAAAATCATCTGGGGTTTCAGCCCGATTGGCCTTGTAGCGGGGATCTGCCTCATGGCGAAAGGTGGGAGTGGGCAAATCAAAGGCCACCGCCAGCGCCCCCGGTCGTTCCGCCGTCACCACATCCACCAACGTCCGCATAAACCCGTAGCACACACTAGTGGGAATGCCACTAGAGGTACGGAGCCCCCCCTCCCGACTTTTGGCAAAGGCATAGTAGGCCCGGAAGGCGAGGGAATGTCCATCCACCAAGAGCAAGAGGCGATCGTTGGGAGTGGGGGGTGTTGCCATAATGATTAATCTGCCCTAGGAATACTAGAAATACCTAACCATGCCTACGATCGATCGTCAATCCTGCACTGATTTACTGATACTTTGGAGCCAACTTCTCAAGATATTAATGACAACTGGAGTGAAAGGTTCCATCCGATCATTTTGAGGTTGGGACAGGTCAGTGATTAACAGGTTTAAAAGTTCTTCCTGCTCTAAGCCTTGATCCGGATCTACACCATTCTTCCACAATAAGGCATTTGATAATTGCTTGCGCTTTTCGATCAGAGTACGGTTATTTTTTTCATGATCCCCCAGATTTAAGACTTGAATTGTAACACTTGCCCGATCGCTCAATCCTTCTACCCGACCACTAATTTTGAATCGAAGTTCTGTTTCACATTCGGTCATCAGGGGCGTTAGGGGGAGATGTTGAGATTGATGAGCATCACCGCATTGATTAGGGGTATTACAACTAGCGACAATATTGGAAAAGTCGAGTGTACGTCCAGGGTTCAGATGTTGGGCTTCTAAGTGCTCATTATGGCAGGCATCAATATCTTGGATCTGCTGGCAGCAATAAGCACAAAGATAAAATTGTTCTTCTAGGGCATACTGTCGAATAATTCGTCGAATATCATCAGTTAACTGATTATAACGTCCATGGGGATTGGTTCGTTTCCAGGCTGTTAAAGTGGACGGCTCAGCCCCTTTCCTAATAGTTCGCATGACGCAATTCTTGTTTATGAAGTAGTAGTTTAGCTTTGACCAATTCAATATGATTAGGAGGTAATTCCTGGGTTAATTCTGCAAGTAATTGTTGAGCTTCGGTGAACCTTGAACCTTGTATGGCATCCAGTAGATCGTTTAGATCAGTATTAATTTTCTCATTACGAATGCTGGTATCCATGACATCTAATAGGACAGTATTAGCATCTTGCCCATACTGAGAGGGCAGTTGTCGCAATTTACCCTGGGTTAAGGTGTAAACCAAAACATCTTTACAATCGCTAATGACTAGAGGTGAATGGGTGGTCAGCACAAACTGACAATTTGGGAAGGTTTGGGTCAGACGATCGCAAAGACTCCGTTGCCAAGAGGGATGTAGATGCAAATCGACTTCATCGATCAAAACGACACCATCGCCTTCCAGAGGATTCTCTAGGGCAGGATTCAGCATGGCTAGACGGCGGGCAATATCACCCACAAGAGCCATTAGGGATTTTTCACCTTGGGACAGTTGGGCTACGTTCAGAGTTTCACCGTTTTTGTCAATTGCCATGTAGAGATGGGGTTTACGACGGACTCTAAGGTTATCTATATGGGGCATAAATCGACGAATAGCGGTACGAACTGCGGTTAATTGCCGATCTTTAGCGGAAGCATTGTGTTCGTTTAACCATCGCCATACATCTTGATTGGTTTCAGCCAGTGGTTTTAGTTGGTTTAAAACGTCTTCAGGGATTCGGGATTCATTTTCGGTATCTTCCCTTTCTCTGAACCATTCAAAAAAGCGGCGAAAGTCAACGCCCTGACTGAGCGAGTTATCATAACCATCCAATTGTAAAAAGGTGTGCTTAGTCCTAATCTTGAGTGGAATATCGAGTACGACACGCTCGACAGGATAAAACACAATTAAGGGGAGACTTGTTTTGTCATCACGGGTGAGGGTGTCACGATAAAGATTAGCTAGGCGAGTACAGTCGTTCAGATTGCTACTGTATTGGGTCTTACGCCCTTTTCTATTTTTGGCAAGCATCCATCTGAAATAAGGGTTAAGTTCGCTGTGATCAGGGCTTAAGGATTTAGAGAAGTCGAAGATTTCAATTTGAACGCTGCCAGCATTAGCCGTGTTGAGTATGGCATCTTCCGAAATAGGGTTACCACTGCCCTTTTCTGTAAGTAATCGAGCCGTAAACCAACTCAGAGAAGTTGCTAAGGCTTGCAGTAAAGAAGTCTTACCAGCCCCATTACTACCAACAAAGACGGTAATATTGCTGGGGTTCTGTGCTGTGGGCGCTAAAGAAATTTCCAGGTTTTCAAATAGCCCGATGTTATTTAAAATGACCTGTCGAATTTTCATAGCAATAAAGTTCAAACCTCAAAGGTTTTTATATCAGTATTATTCTCGTTTACTATTCCACTAAGCCTTGGGCAAATTCTCGAATAGCTGGAGAAACCAGGGAACCGCTCAGGCTGAAGGCCCGCACCTGTTCAATCTTAACGGCAACGAGTTGCCCTTTGAGCAAACTAAAATCCCCTTCACAGAAGGTAATCCGATTGGTGCGGGTGCGTCCCATCACCTGGGCCGGATTTTTCGGGTTGATGCCTTCCACTAAAATTTCCTCAGTGCGGTTCTGATACCGAAGCGATCGTTCTGCGGCTTTAGTCGATACGAGATGATTCAACCGTTGCAGCCGATCTTCCTTTACTGTTTCCGGCAGTTGATCGGCCCAGAGGGCGGCGGGAGTGTTGGGGCGGGGAGAATAGGCGGCGGTATTGAGTTGATCAAAGCCAATCTCTGCCACTAGGTTTAGGGTATCTTCAAACTGCGCTTCTGTTTCCCCAGGAAAGGCGACGATCGCATCTGCACTAATGGCCGCATCGGGAAGAGAGTGACGAATTTTTTCAATTATCGATCGGTAGCGATCAGCGGTATAGCCCCGGCGCATGGCTTTGAGAATCTGATCGTTGCCAGACTGAAAGGGAATATGGAAATGTTCACAGACCTTGGGCAATTCTGCACAGGCTCGAATCAGCCGCTCTGTAAAATAGCGGGGATGGCTGGTGGCAAACCGAATACGATCGATACCCGGCACATCGTGAATGAAATACAACAAATCCGTAAAGGTATGTAAGTGCCGTCCTTCCGGGGTCACACCGGGCAAATCTCGGCCATAGGCATCAATATTTTGCCCTAGGAGCGTAATCTCTTTATAGCCTTGGGCCGCCAGGGTTTCAATTTCCGATCGAATCGCCTCTGGAGTGCGGGACTGCTCTACCCCTCGCACCGCAGGCACCACACAATAGGTACAGCGCTCATTACAGCCATAAATCACATTCACCCAAGCCGTAATCTCACTTTCCCGGCGAGGCTGGGTAATATCCTCAAGAATATTCACCTCCTCCGTGGCCACCACCTGCTGCCCAGAAAACACCTGCTCCAGCAGATCCTCCAGACGATTTGCATATTGGGGCCCCATCACCAAGTCCAATTCCGGCACCCGTCGTAAAAGCTGCGCCCCCTCCTGCTGGGCCACACAGCCCGCCACCACCAGAGTGAGATGAGGATTAGACTGCTTGCGCTTAGCCTGCCGCCCCAGATAGGAATAGACCTTTTGCTCCGCATTATCTCGGATTGTGCAGGTATTGTAGAGAATTAAATCCGCCTCATTGGCATCCTCTACCCCCGTATAGCCCATATTTTCCAGAATCCCCGCCATGCGCTCGGAGTCTGCCTTATTCATCTGGCAGCCAAAGGTTGTGATGTGATAGCGACGGGGAGACGGAAGCATAGACCTAGGGGGAGTTTGGATTCGCGGTTTTCTATTATAGAGGGAACACACCCTACCCGATCAACGATCGTACTGATTACCCCCTCACAGCCTACCCCCGCTACAGTCCAGCCCCCTCAAACCTCCACCCTATTGGTCTCCACAGACGGAACAAGAAGCGAAAATCAAGGAGAATGTTACTTCCAATACATAAGTATAACTTTTGCATTGGTTATACTCACCCCGTGGTTGGACAACATTAAATCCATTCTGGTGTGGGCTGAATTAAATGCAAAAATGTATTGGAAAGGTGCTGATCTTAAATACAGTCGCCCTGTCGTGCTGTTTTCTAGGATCGAATCAGGTACTTGCTGATGAAGATGGGCCTATTTCATCAGATAGTTTATCAGAGGTTTCGAGTCACGACGTACAACAATTAGAAACCCTAGATTCTGAAAGAAACCCAAGCCTAGAAATAGCGGACTCTCAAACAACTCTCAGTTTAGAAATTGAAAATTCTCAAGTGAATTCAAGCTTAGAGAGTGGAGATTCTAAAATCACTACAGGTCTGGATATTTTAAACTTTGATGTGAGTCCCAGT
>DALYGI010000089.1:0-12156 GCA_031971595.1 Prochlorotrichaceae cyanobacterium CTOTU29312 | reverse complement strand
GGGTCAGGACGATCGCCCTGGGGGGAGGCAGTTTACAAATCCTCCTCACGATCGCTTTGGGGGGAGCATTGGCCTATATCACGGGCTGGGTTGAGACCATTCCCCAATCTATTTTTTTAGGATCGGTGTTGTCCCTGTCCTCCACCGCCGTCGTCCTCAAAAGTTTAATTGAGCGCAATGAGGTGCAAACCATCCACGGGCAAATTATGCTCGCCCTGTTGGTGGTACAGGATTTGAGCTTGGGGTTAATGCTAGCCATCTTACCCGCCCTCACCCAACCCCCGGAAATTCTAGGGCAAGCCTTGGCCGTAGCTGCAATTAAAGTGATCGTCTTTGTGGTGGGGGCCTTCCTCGCAGGAAAGTATCTCATTCCCCCCCTGGTACGACAACTGGCCCGTAGTGGCTCCCAGGAAATTTTTCTGCTGGGCATTCTTGTCATTTGTTTGGGCATTGCCCTGGTCAGCGATCGTCTTGGGTTGGGGTTAGCCATGGGGGCCTTTGTGGCCGGGCTCATGATTTCCAATGTGGAATACGCCGATCACGCCCTCGATCGAGTCTTGCCCATGCGGGATGTCTTTGCCACCCTCTTCTTTGCCTCCATTGGTCTCTTAATTAACCCCTTCTTTCTATGGCAACAGGCCTGGACATTACTGGGTCTCGTAGCGATCGTCATGGTGGGGAAAGCCATCCTGGTTACGGGTTTGGTGCGGCTCTTTGGCTACCCCCTCAAAACCGCCCTCATTGTCGGCCTAGGCATTAACCAAATCGGAGAATTTTCCTTTGTCCTAGCGGGAGTGGCCCAAAGCCAAGGTCTCTTTTCCGCCGATCTCTATAACCTCTCCCTCGGCACCACCGCCGCCACCCTGCTCATTACCCCCTTCGCCATCAAACTTACTCCCTACCTGCTTCAGTGGCTAGAGCGGGTCACCTGGCTTAGCCCCTGGATTTCCTTAAACCCTAAACCTCGCCTGTTTGGCCTCACCGAAACCCTACGCAATCACGTCGTTGTAGCCGGATACGGTCGGGTGGGGCAAACCCTCGTCCGCATGCTCTATTTTCAGGGCTATCCCCTTTTGGTGATTGACAGCAATGAAGCGGCCCTGCAAACCCTGCGAGAGCGGCAAATTCCGTACCTCTTTGGAGATGCCTCCAGCCTGCTCGTCCTCGAAAAAGCTCATCTGGATCAAGCCGTAGCCATGGCCATCGCCCTACCGGATCCCGTTGCCACCCGCCTCACCCTCGATCGGGCCCTGAGCATTGCCCCGGATTTAGATGTGACCGTGCGGGCCCACGTCAAGGATGAAATTGAAGCCCTGTACCAGCTAGGGGCAGAAGAGGTCGTCCAACCGGAATTTGAAGCTGCCCTAGAAATGGGAGCCCACATGCTTTTGCAACTAGGAGACTCCGCCCCCACCGTCCAGCAAGTTGTGCAACGCTACCGCACCGGCCACTACCGAGAAATTGCCCCAGAGCGGGCCGCCTATTGGAACCTGAAAGAAGTGGAACTCGCCGTAGAAGGGTTAATCCATCACTGGTACGAAGTCCATCCCCACAGCCCCCTGGCCGGACTGACCCTAGCAGAGGCCAACATTCGCCGCCACACCGGAGCCACGATCATGGCCATCGATCGTCATCGCCAATTTTACCAATACCCCACCGGAGAAATGTTTATCAAGCCGGGCGATCGGCTGTTGGTGGTGGGGGGATCGGAAGAGCATCACAGTTTTACGGCTTTATTAAAGGGATAAGTTATTCAGGAAATAAGCTCAGAAAATAATTAAGGCCGTAACCGCTCCATCTGAATCGCAATCCCGCCGATCGTAATCAACAAAATCCCTAAACCGTGGGCAATGGCCAGCGGACTTTGTAACAGCGCTATCCCCACGATCGCCGTCAATAAAGGCGTTAAACTATTAAGCACCATGGCAGGCAAAGCCCCCATAATTTGCACGGAAAACACATGGAGAACATAGCTCAATGCAGCGGTTCCCCCCAGAACCAACCCACCTAGGCCAATATTGGTTAGCTGTAAAATGGAAACTTGATCAAAATTAAACAACGCCGGTACAGCAAAAAGAATAACAAAGCCATACTGCACCAAACTCACCACACTGGGATGAATTCGCTGATTGCACCGATCGCTAATTAACAGATAAAAGGTAAAGCAAACCGCACTGCCAATGCCCCAGGGAAGGATCTGACCTAACCCCACCGTCTCTAACCCAGAGCGGGTCAAACTCGGTTGGGAAAAAATGAGGGTAGCCCCAACCCCCAAGGCTAAAATGCACTGAAACCGGAACTGGGAAGGACGATCGCCCACTAAAAGCCAATGAAACAGCGGCACCAATCCCGGATAGATAAAAAATAACCCCACCGCCAGACCTGCGGACGTTAACCCCACCACACGAAACAGGAACCATTGGGACAAAAAGAGGAACAAGCCACTGAACCCTAAATTCCACCACAATTGACGGTAATGTTTCGATCGCTGCACCAGATCTTGCAGGGCATTCCCCAAATTAGGTTGCAACCAGCGGTTAAAAATGGCAATCAGGGGCAAAAAGACCGACATCCGCAACCCCACCAACAACGCCGTATTCGTCCAAGACGCTTGCAACTCCAGAGCTTGGGCAACCTCTAAATTCGGATCCGTCGGAAACTGGAATAGGGCCTGAGCCAGAACATATTGCAAAGACAACATCAAAATAGACAACACCGCCAACGCAATCCCCTGCCGATTCCACTGAAAAGCAGGAGGGCGCAGGGGGGATGCGGCAGCACTAGATACCGTAGCACCGGATCCACCAACACTAGACACACCAGCACTAGGAGCCGGAGTCGTGACCGGACGAGGGACGGGAACCTCCCAATTTTCAGGGGGGGCAGCGGGGCCAGGAGCGGAACGGGGCCAAGAATTTTGCCACTCCACAGGAGAACGAGGCTCCTCTTGGAAATACTGGCGCAAAGCCCGATCCAGGCTAGAAGCGATCGTTGATTCCAGGGTAGAAGCGATCGTCCCTTGTAACCGTTGCCAATCCCGATCGCTGAGTCCCCTGTCCGAATCCCCCGGCGTGAAGGGTTGCCCCTGTTGCTGAAATAATTGCTGAAGAGAGCGATCGATCGCCTGCCCAAAATTTTCCTGAAGTTGCTGTTGCAGAGTCTGTTGCAAGCTCTGTTGAAGTTGCTGCTGAAGGCTCTGTTCTAAATTCTGTTGCAAGTTCTGTTGCAAATAGCGGGCTAAAATCTTGGCAAACTCCTGTGCCCATTGTTGCTGCTGGGCAAGCTGCGCCTCCGTCAGTAAATGCTGTTGCTGTTGCCGAAGTTGGGCAATCTCCTGCAACAAATTACTTTTTTCTGCCCGCAACCAGACCACATCCTCATTAAGCTGGGTAATCACATCCTCTTGAAGTTGCTGCAATGCTCCATTAATAGCATTTAAGAGATGTTCGGTTTGGTTCACCGTCTGCTCAAATGCTTCTTCTGATGAGGGCTGTGAAAAAGACACCGGGAATACCCACCAAAGAGACCTAGGATAGATTAGCGCAGCCTCAACTATCCTGCTAGATCCCCAGCAAATTAATTCTAGTAAACGTTAAGCAAGATTAAGCAAGAGCAATCCAGGGTTAAGCCAAGATTAACTCAGGCTGGTAATTTCACCACTGGTATGCCCATCCTCCTCGATCGGTAGGGGGATGGACTGAATTAAACCCGGATCCTGAAACAGGGGCAGAGTCATCGTAACCGTTGCCCCTAGACCTTCTCCCAAACTAAAAAATTGAATACTGCCATACATGGCCTCCACCAGTTTTTGGGAAATAACCAAGCCCAACCCCGTTCCCCCATACTTACGGGTACGGCCCGAATCGACCTGACTAAAAGCTTGGAATAAGCGACTTTGTTTTTCCAACGGCACACCAATGCCCGTATCCTCCACACTCACCTGCACATACCCCGGTAAAGTTTGGTCTTGGACAGAAATCCGCTGACGCTTCACCTTTGCCTTCAGGGTTACGCTCCCTTCCTCGGTAAATTTAATGGCATTACCCACTAAATTTAATAACACCTGAAGCAAACGTTGATAATCGGAATAGACAATCACATCATATTCGGTTACGGGTAAAATCACCTCTAAGTTGAGGGACTTTTGTTGAGCTTGGGGTAAGACTTTCCGCTTCGTATCCTCAAAAATTTCTCGAAGGTTAATCGGATGTAATTCCAGTTCGAGGCGATTAGCTTCTAATTTAGCAATATCCAGAATATCATTAATAATAGACAGCAGCAGCAAGGCCGATCGGTGAGCTTCCTTAAGAAATTCTGCCTCCTCTTCTGGCGTATCCGCCATACCATCAATCAATAATTTCAAAAAGCCAATAATTCCATTCAGAGGCGTTCGCAACTCATGAGAGGTATTCGCTAAGAAATCACTCTTTAACCGGGATGCTTCTTCCGCCTGCTCCCTCGCTTCCTCTAGCTCAAAGTGTTTGCGAATCAGGTTCAGGTTTGCCGATTGCAATTCATCCGCTAAGGATTGGGCCTGGGTATACAAATCGGCATGGGCGATCGCTGTGCCAACTTGATTGGCCAGTTCCCGAATTAGAAATTGTTCCTCAAATGACCACTGATCCAACAAGGAACAAGGCTCTTGACATAGCTGAAGATGCCCCCCACAAAATCATCATAATCCAGGGTAGATTGGTGCTCCATTAAAATCAAACCATTGGGCACATCTTGATAGGAAGTCACAACACCCAATAAATTACTGTACTTTAAGACCCGCGTATCCGACGCGACCAGTTGAAAAGGCTGAAGGGGCTGAAGGGGGGGAACTCGCCCCTCACTATCCGGTTCAATATCTAAATAAAGGGTAATTCCTTGAAGATTTTTGGCAGCGTATTTCTCATAACTGGCCACCACGGATAGATTTCTTTCATCCAGGGCATAATCACAAATTAAGCAATGCTGAAGATTAAGCAAATGCCCCAGACCATTAACCGTTTGTTGCCAAATGGTTTCTAAATCTAAATTTCGACGAATATTCCACGCAATTTGCGAAAAAAGCTGCTGATAATGAATTAAACTCTGCTCATTCACCACCGGCTGTCGGATGATTCCTAACTCTGAGGTGGCTAAATAAACCGGCTCCAGGGCAATATTAACGGGCTTGCCCAGAACTAACAGGGTTCTAACCGGATTTTGCGGTAGAAAAATAGGGCTGAGGGTAATATCAAACTGAAAACATTCCCCTCCATAGCAAAAGGTTTCACGAAATTGAGTTGGCTTCAGATGATCTAAAACGCTACGAATCCGACTGAGATAATGACTAAAGGCAATGGGGCCACAGGATGCGGTCATTTGGGATCCCACAATCCTGTTGGGATCTAAGCCCAATTCCGCCGCCTTAGACCAATAAAACGATAGATATTGCCCTAGGGCATCCTGGGTAAAAACCAACTCTGCCGCCTGACGGATCTGGTCAGATTCCGTGACGATCGCTGCCGCATCAATCAATTCCCCCTCATCAACGCCTAAACTTTCCGAATCGGGTAACTCTTGCGGGGAAACTAAACGGGTCTCAGAGATAGCCATAGATGCAGGGGATGCAGGGCAAAATACAAAAAGGCAAAACGGCCAAAATTAATCAGCAAATAGTCCTAAATCGACTCACTGCCATGGGGGTATTGCTCCGGTGATCATTCCGGGCTAATCATTCCATTCCCCTCTCGGTGGAACGGGCACATTACGGGGAAGGGTGCGGGCTAAATCTTCATCTTTGAAGGATTCCCCTTTGAGCCAACGACGAACCGCCGCTTCAATAATTCGGCTGGGGTCTGTGGTTAAGTGTTGAATTTGATCCAGTAACTCTCGATCGATTTGGACGGATAGTTCTACCTTGTCCCCATTGCTAGGGGAAGAAGTAATCTGAGTCATGAGAATGAACGCCTACCTGCGTGGAATAACTAACGTATCTAAACTAAAGCGTCTGTCTGAAGCCTAGGCTACTCCACGCATTGTAGCATTAACCTAGGCTGCTTCACTTCGGCCCAGATGAACAGCAAAGACGGCTTTTAGCCCCAAATAGGCTCCCATTTTTCCTTAATCAGAGGATTTCCACTGATCGATAAACGCTAGAGCTTCCTGAGGGGTTTGAAGTTGCCCGTGGGCTTGGGCTAATTGGACTTCTGTTAAAATTTCCCCGATCCGGGGGCCCGAGGGGATATTTAAAGCTTTCATGACTTCTTTGCCACTAATCAGCGATCGGGGATGGGCGATCGGGTTAGTCGGGTCAAAAAATTGATCCAGACTCTGGGCGATCGGACTGTGGTGAAGATGCTCCAGCAGTTTCCCTAGGGCCATACTAGGCAGTCCTACCCGATCTCCTGCACTCCATCCTCGATCGCCACTAATTTCTGAATGAACCCCTAGGGTCTCCTCTGGCTTAACCTGGTGCAACAAACTCAGCAGCGCCAAAATCGGCCACAATTCCTGGGTCTCCTTATACAAAAAGTATTGCTCCCGGATGCTTAGACTCGGTTGATTCAGTTGGGGCAGTAACCGCCAGAGCAGCGCTGCCGATCGCATTTCCCACCGGCTCGCCTTGAGGTTGCGGAGAGTCTCTTCCGCCCGATCGGGCCGATCGTCTAGAAGAATACACAGCCGCAGAAATCCCCCCAACGATCGGCCAAACCCTTCCGGCTTAGCGCTCATAGACTCTTTCGTTTTCAGGGGCGGCTCTAGGGCGGCTAGCAGTTGGGGCCAGGTTTGGGCGAGGGTATGGATGAGAGTATCCAAAACCTGTAAACGGGCAAGGTGCAGGGGGGTGGCATCGGGAAACCAGGGCACAACCAACCCAGCCTGCCAAGCGCCCAACAGGCAGGGAACCCCCTGGGGATGGTGGAAGAGGTAACTGAGTTCACTTTGCACCCGCTCTGCGGCAACGGTACCAATTAGCCCACTATGCCGAGCGATCGTAGTTTCAGTGTCCGGGTCTAAATGGAAATTCAACTGGGCCGATTGACGATAGGCCCGAAGCAACCGCAACGGGTCAGCCGCTAAATTTTCCGCCGCAATCATCCGCAAACAGCGACGCTGGAGGTCGTGATACCCCCCCAAAGGATCGATCAGGGCATGGGTATGGGGATTATAGGCCATGGCATTGACCGTAAAATCCCGGCGGCGCAAATCCGCTTCCAGACTCTGGCCCTCCTGAAGGGCAAAATCTACCGTAGCCTGGGGGAAAACAATCCGGGCAATTTGACGTTCCGCATCTAAAACCACAAAGCCAGCCCTATGGGTGCGGGCAATTTGGCGGGCCACCTCAATGGCATTTTCCGGGACAACAAAATCCAGATCCAGGTAATCACCCCGGCGATCGAGAAAAGCATCCCGCACAATCCCCCCCACTAAATAGGCGGGTTCAGGTAAGGCACTCAGGGGAAACGGCCAGTTCTGGGCATGAAGGGGAGACAGGGCAGAAATCGGAACACCCACAGGTTTAAAAGTTGAAGAATAGAGGGATCTCACTCGCCGCAAACCCGCTTCGGGGGTAACTCTAAACCGACTCTCAGCAGATTCTCAGGAGCTTAATCCTATTCCATCTTAATCTATCCTTGCCCAGCAGCAGCACCTCCCCCCCTAGTGATTTCATTACCCTTGCACTAACTTTTCCCAACCCAAATCCTTGAGGGCCGTATTGCGGCGCAGGGGACGGGTTACTAGTTCCAAAATATCCCGTGCATTACCAAATCCGTGAATTTGAGCAAAGGTAAATTCCACTGACCATTTGGTGTTAATTCCCCGTGCTTCTAAGGGGTTCGCATGAGCCATGCCCGTAATGACTAGATCCGGTTGAAGGTCATAAATTCGCTGAATTTGGTTGTAGTTATCCGGTTTTTCCACAATTTTAGGCAGAGGTACCTGCATCTCATTACAGGTTTTTTCCAGTAGGGCTAATTCCGCCGCTTGATAGCGCTGATCCATGTAGGGAATACCAATTTCGGGTACGGTCATACCACAGCGAATGAGGAACCGAGCGAGGGAAACTTCTAATAAGTTATCTCCCATAAAAAAGACGGATTTACCCCGAATTAAAGCCAGATAATCTTCTAAATTGGCCCAGATTTGCTGTTCCCGTTCTTCTAAACCCTGGGGTTCAATGCCAAAAACAGAACAAATTTTTTCGATCCACGCACGGGTGCCATCCGGGCCGATGGGGAAGGGTGCGCCAATTAATTTACACTTACGACGACGCATTAAGGTGGTGGCAGTTCGAGACAGGAAGGGATTTACACCGGAAACATAGTACCCTTCTTCTAAAATGGGTAATTCTGTGTAACGTTTGGCGGGTAGCCAGCCGGAAATTTGTACCCCTTGTTTTTTCAGTTCTAGGGTCAATTGGGTAACTACGGGATCAGGTAAGGAACCAAAGAGAACCAGAGGCGGATGGTCTTTGTATTCCGAATGTTCAGCGGAAATATCTTCTTTTTTGCGACCAAAATTTAGGAGTTTTTGAATGGCATTCCGTTCTTCTTTTTCTGCTTCATTACTCACTTTACTGGGGCAACGGCTAGCCATGGCCGCCAATACCGTATCTTCCCCTTGGGTAAAGGCATAATCTAACCCATTTGCCCTGGCAACAACGATCGGAATGCCGATTTCTGCTTCTAGTTTGGGGGCTAGACCTTCCAGATCCATTTTAATGATTTCCGTGGTACAAGTCCCAATCCAGACAATAACACTGGGGTTGCGATCGCGTTTGATCTGGTCACAGAGGCGCTTGAGTTCTTCGTAATCATTTAATTGGGCAGAAATATCCCCTTCTTCCAACTCAGCCATGGCATAGCGAGGCTCTGCAAAAATCATTACCCCCATCGCATTCTGGAGGAAATAGCCACAGGTTTTGGTACCAATGACCAGGAAAAAACTATCCTCAATTTTTTGGTAGAGCCAGGCCACACAGCTAATGGGGCAAAAGGTATGATAATTGCCCGTTTCACAGTCAAAATTAAGGGCAGAAGGCGCAGTATTGGCAACCGTATTTGAGGCAGCCATAGGACTGGAGGCAGAATTAGGAGCGATCGTTGGGGTCATGTTAGTTTTGAGTTTTGAGTTTTGAGTTTTAAGCTTGAGTTAAGCCTGAGTTTTAAGCTTGAGTTTTAAGTTTGAGTTGAACTTGAAAATTATTAAAGAAAGTTCAAAGTTAAAACCCATGAAATTTAAACGCTCAAACTTAAAACCCATGTACAGGAATCAGGAGTTAAAACGTCGCCATCTAAAACCTTAACTCCTGCCCCTAACCGGAAACATTGTCGTGTACCGCATTGGGCAAAAAACCAGATACCTCCAAGTCAGACTCGTGGTTATGACTGGTCATTCCACCGGGAGAACTCGATCGGCTGCCCAGCATAATGTCTGGATCAAAGTTCAGTTGCAAAACTTCAATAATGGCATCTTCATCACCGTTGAGCTTGAAGAAGGGAACCATCAAGTTTGCCAACTTCGGTTCTAGGGAATTGACCACCCCTAAAATCAGGGCAGAACCAGGACGGCGGCCCCCATCAGGGGTACGAACCGATCGTCCTTCCATCTGAAGTTCCAGCCAGAGGCGATTGACTTGGTAGTAATCCAGCCATTTTTGCTTAATGGAAGCGGTAAAAGATTCAAAGAAAGCCATAGGTTCCAGGGAGTTTCAATATCGAGCATCATCCTGATCCCTTGGTTTAGTTTTGTCAATCCTTCAGCGCAACCATTTAAGCTTTTGAGGGAACTACACCATCATCAATTCCGGCTCTTCCACCCCAGCGGGCGCTTTATCCGCCGGAGGATTGAGATAAAAGTCGGAGAGGAGGCTAAACAATTCCCGATCCGCCGCATCCTGAGGAATCACCCCTTCGGGCCGGGCCAGAATCTGATCTGCGATGCTGAGGTAGTAATCACAAATGAAGGTGAGGGAGGGATCGGTTTCCGCCATTTCAAAAACGGTTTTGCCCTTCACCCGCGACACGCGAATATCCTCAATCAGGGGCAGCACTTCCAACACAGGCATGGGCACCGCTTCCACATATTTATTGATCAGATCCCGCTTAGAGGTGCGGTTACCAATTAACCCCGCTAGGCGCAGGGGATGAGTCCGGGCTTTTTCCCGCACGGAAGCCGCAATCCGGTTCGCCGCAAAGAGGGCATCAAAGCCGTTATCCGTAACAATTAGGCAATAGTCCGAGTAGTTGAGGGGAGCCGCAAAACCGCCGCACACCACATCCCCCAACACATCAAACAAAATGATGTCGTATTCATCAAAGGCGTTCAGTTCCTTCAGGAGTTTCACGGTTTCGCCCACCACATAGCCACCGCAGCCCGCTCCCGCCGGAGGGCCACCCGCTTCCACGCAATCCACGCCCCCATAGCCTTTGTAAATCACATCTTCCGGCCACACATCTTCGTAGTGAAAGCGCTTGCCCTGGAGGGTGTCAATAATCGTGGGAATCAGGAACCCCGTGAGGGTAAAGGTGCTGTCGTGCTTTGGATCGCAGCCAATTTGTAGAACCTTTTTACCGCGACGGGCCAGGGCCACGGAAATATTGCAGCTAGTGGTGGATTTGCCGATACCACCTTTGCCATAGACAGAAAGTTTCATACAGTCCTTACTCCTGAACATAGGGATTTCAATAAAAGGGCCGGGCAGGAAGCCCAAAGTCGATCGGACTCCGCAGCCCTTCCCGAATCAAATGCTTCATCGATTGCTTGGTTTGGATTATGGGGCAAGTTCACGGCAAAGGAAAGGACGATCGCTTTTGAATAGGGGTTTAATTTGGTGCTGAATCAATTAAAAATTTTCAATTCAGGTTTATTACACTCTGGTTTACTCCCTAAGCATTTTCAGACCTTATACAAATTTTTGTGTACTTATAAAATAAAGATAAGAACAAAAGAAAAAAGAACAAAAACGATCGGCCCTACCCCATCCCCCAACCCAGAGAACCTAGGCTGTTTTTCCCAAAGATCCCCTAAAATTCTCCTGGATCCTACAAACGGCTCTATGGTAAGGATTGAGCGATCGGAGGGGATAAGTCCCTCAGAAGATTCAACAAATGGGCCAGATCAACGGCAGAGATGAGATCAGGTCTTAGCCCAACCTCCAGAGAAAAAACGATCGTTCCCTCAACGCTCCATAAGCATAAAAACTTAAGGTTTGGAATAACCCAGAAGCCTAATTTCATCCCACCAAGCCCAGAAATCATCGGTTTAAGCCCCAGGAAAAAAACTCAGAGCAATCTAGTTAAGAATCGTAAAATTGCTAAGCAAATGAAACAAATTTAAGAATGAGGCGTTCCAGTTCCCCTCTTGGGATGGGTTAGCTTAAGTATTGAGATCCTGTAATAAGCGCAGTAACTGCTGAGGATCCTGAAACTGTCCCACAATCCGCCGGGTAGGTTGGGGGTAGGCCCGAATCAGGGTGGGAATGGCGGTAATCTGATCCTGCTCCGCTAGTTCTGGCTCCCGGTGAATGTCAATGACTTTGAGGCTGTAGGGCGCATTTAGCCCCTGTTTCAGGCATTGATGCAGTTCGCTTAAACTTTTTTTGGTCTGCCCCCCGTGGCCAGACACATAGAAACGCAGAACATAATGATCAACCTGATCAGAGCCTTCTAGGGCAGAGAAAGAGATTCGACCATATCGAGCCGGATCCGCAGCTTCGATCGCCTGGGAGAGAGACATCACTTCCGTTAAGGGAACCACCCAATTGTGTCCTTGCCATAATTCGGGAAACTGCTGGGCATAGGATTGGAGCAACTCCCGCTCCATCACCTCCGGCGTACTTTTGGCCCGTACCCAAGCAATCTCCGGCAACTCTAATAAAGCATTGAGAAAATAGCGATGGCGATAGACCGGGGTATGAATTTCCGCAAAAATAGGCGCAGGATGACTCAGGGCCGGACTGCCCACATCCACCGTCGCCGTAAAATAGGGCACTAAAAAATGGGGAGTTTCCCGCAGCTTAAGCAAGGATTGGATCCCTAAGCACAAATCAAAATGCCAGTGCCGAGTCTTCTCCCGATCGATCGTATACACCACATCTCCGCCAGGGGTAAACAGAACGATCGCTTTGTAGGGCGGCGCTGGTTTCATGGGAAGAGGGGATAGGGGATAGGGGATAGGGGA
>DALYGI010000088.1:10090-12164 GCA_031971595.1 Prochlorotrichaceae cyanobacterium CTOTU29312 | reverse complement strand
CTATTAATCCCTCAATTGCATGATTAGGTTTTGATGGGTTACGCTATCGCTAACCCATCCTACGATTATTTAAGGATTCTTTTGATCTCATGGCACGATCGCAAGCAGTTAGTAAAACCTGGTGGGGAAAGCGATTTATTGAAATCGTGGAAGACTCTGGCCAACGGGAGCGCTTGAATCGGGGTAAGGCCTATCTCTCCAATGGGCGGGTTCAAAAGATTTCCGTTGATTCTACCGGGGTGGTTCATGCCCAGGTCAAAGGATCCGTAGATCCCTATTTAGGGGTGACTAAAGAGCCAATTTATCGCGTGTCCATTGAGTTGCCGGTGATTGGTTCCGATGACTGGCCCCGCATCATAGAAACGATCGCTCGGCGGGCGAATTTGTTAGCGCAACTGCTGATGAAAGAATTACCGGGACAGATTGAATCCTGTTTTGAAGAGGCTTCTCACCAACTCTTACCCAGTCACTACAAAGAGCTTCATGCCTCCTGTAGCTGCCCCGATTGGGGCGATCCCTGTAAACACATTGCCGGGGTCATTTATCTCCTTGCCCAACGGATTGATCTCGATCCCTTTGTCCTTTTTGAAATGCGAGGGCTACCCCGTCAAGACTTGATCGATCAATTAATCACCACATCCTTAGGCAGTGCCTTAGTTGCAGAACTCAAACCCGACTCCTTAAAACCCGTTACCCTGTCCTCTTACTATACTCGGCCCACCCTAGAGCCCCTGCCCTCAGATTTAACCTGGCGATCGTTTTGGCAAGGACAGTCCACCCTGCCGGAGGTGTCCCCCCCCTCTAGTTCCGGTGTCTCGGCCTTAGTGATTAAAAAGCAGGGCGATTACCCTCCCTTTTGGAACAAATCCCAATCTTTTGTGGAAGTCATGGAGGAGTTATACGATCGGGTCAAGGCGAAGAATAAGGATATTTTTTAGGGCGGTTAATCCTGGGCACTTAACTGAATGCGGGGATCCGCAAATTTCAGCAATAAATCCGCCAATAAATTCCCCAAAATCAACATAAATGCCCCCACCATCAAACTGGCCATTGCCAGATCCCGATCCTTGAGGGTGACCGCTTGTAAAATTAAACGCCCTAAGCCGGGCCAATTAAAAAAGTATTCTGTGACAAAGGCTCCGCTCAACAGAGTGGAAAACTCAAACCCCAAGAGGGTAATCAACGGATTCAACGCATTTCTGAGGGCATGAAGGTAGATCACCCGCGTTTCCGATAACCCCTTCGATCGGGCGGTGCGAATGTAATCCTGTCTCAGCACTTCTAGCAATTGGCCACGGGTAATCCGTTGTAATCCTGCAAAACTGGTAATACTTAAGGCTAGGGTTGGCAGTAATAAGTGCCAGAGAATATCCATCACCTTTTGTACGCGGGTTAACTCGTCGTAATTCCAACTTTTCAAGTCTCCAACGGGCAACCAGGGGGAAACACTCTGGGCTAAAATTAACAATAATAGGGCTGCAATTAAACTAGGAATGCCCTGAAAGGCATAACTCATAAATTGTAAAAAACGATCGATTTTTTTATCTTGATTCACCGCCGCCATAATGCCTAGGGGCAGGGCAATAAACCAGGTTAAAAAGAGGGATGAAAAGGAGAGGAGGAGGGTGGCGGGTACGCGCTCCCAAAGTAAATCTAAAACGGGACGATTGAACCCAAAACTGGTGCCAAAATTACAGAGGGGCAGGGGCAACGACAGGAAACCCAGTTTAACCCAGTGGGGCCGAACCACTTGCCACACCCAGTACCGATATTGATCGTACCAGGGTTGATCGAGGCGAAACTGCTCACGCAGAGCGTCAATGCGTTCCGGTGAAATTTCAGGGTTTAAACGCAGGGTATCTAAATATTCCCCTGGGGTACTGTTGAGAATGACAAAACACAAAAAGGAAGCCAACAGCAACGTCAAAGCCGCCTGGGCCGATCGTTTCACCACATAAATAAAGGTGTCATTTTCTAAAACATCCTCCCGGAGCACCAGAAGCAAATTAGAAAGGGAAAACGATCGGCGGGGAAATAAATTCATGGGAAGAAAACTCTGCAATTACGCTGCAAT
>DALYGI010000088.1:0-9990 GCA_031971595.1 Prochlorotrichaceae cyanobacterium CTOTU29312 | reverse complement strand
AGAACCAAATCCGGTTGCCCATACCCTCCGTCAGGTCGATCGCTGGTGAGTCACCTCAACCACGGTATGCACATTACCACGGGGGTTAAAATCTCCCTTAATTTTAATTTCTAGGGGATCACAAGCTGCCACAAAATCATCCAGAATTTGATTCACCGACTCTTCGTGGGAAATATACCGATCGCGGTAGTTATTGATATAGAGCTTGAGGGCCTTGAGTTCCACAATCAGATCCTGGGGCACATAATCAATAAAAATGGTGGCAAAGTCTGGATAACCCGAAAACGGGCACTTACAGGTAAATTCCGGCAGGGAAATCTGGATATGGTAAGGGCGGCCAGGGCGAGGATTGGGAAAGGTGACCAGTTGATTATCCTGAATCTCCCGTTCCCCGTACTTGGCCAACTCCTGACTATGCTGGCGCACCAGTTCGCCCGCTGGGACATCGTGAACATGAGACATGGCATTCCTCCAAACAGGGACGATCGTAAAATCTTCGGACGTGTAATCTTTGGACGTGTAATCTTCAGACGTATGCTCTGTAGACCGCTTTTAGCATAATCTCCAAAAGAAATTCACGATTGGTTGAAATTTCGACTATCTTTGTGGGAAATTTCACCTGTCCACGCGCTAATTCCCCCTGAGGACTGACTATGAACCCTCCCCTCACTCCCCGATCCCTCACCCCATCAGACGTTTCGGAGCAACAGCGGGGCTCTTCCGGCTATGCTCCCTCCGCCGTTCCCATGATGGTTCATCGTCAGGTACTCAGCGAGTTAGAAGGGGCACAGCAGCATATTCAAATGCTGACCCAGGATAATCAACGATTACAGAAACAAAACCAAGAGCTACTGGTGGAAATCGATCGGGTGGTTAAGGCCGTCAGACGTTTACAGGGTGTAGCGGAACTTTCCCCCGCAACCCCATCCCCGGCCAACCCATCCCGATCGCCAAGCTCTCCCCAGCCCTGGCAAGATTATCCCGATCGCTTGGCCGCTGATTTCATGCCTCCCGATCGAGTACCTGCCGATACCCAACCCCAAGCCCTGTATAGTTCCATCAGTGAACCCCTGGACTACCCTACGGAAGAAGCTACCCGTCTACAACGGGACTCCGGGGGCTGGTGGCTCATTTTAACGGTCTTGCTGATTGTGGTAACCGCCTTTGGTACGGGCTTTTTGATTGTGCGTCCCTTTTTAGCGCCCCCTAGTGGAAAGTAGGGAATGGTTTTGAGTTTTAAGTTTTGAGTTTTGAGTTTTGAGTTTTGAGTTTTTGAGATTGCTCTGCCCATAACAAAAGCACAGCGAAAATGTTTAGATCCGCTGTGCTTTTGCAATTTCGCTCCCATCCTTGTAGGAGAATATGGGGGTGGTTTCGATGGGCTAAGTTGCCCTAGGGGTTCAAGGCTCCTCACTGAAGGATTGGACTCAAGAGGCAGCCATGGGGTTGTGGGCAATGCCCCACTGTTGTTTGAGAAACTCTTTGTATAAAGTTTCCCGCACCATCATTTGTTCATAGAGTTTAACTAGAAAGTCTTTAGCCTGATCTTGGCTCATTTGAGACACTTGAGACCGAAAGGCTTGCAGGCTAAATTGTTGTTCCAAAGAGAGTTCGGTGGGATGATTCATGCTGAACCTCTACAAGAGATTTGTTCTCGTGACTGTGGATTTCCCGCAGGAAAATGACACAACTTCGACAGAATGGAATCAGGACGGTGATCTAAACTCGCTAAAAAAGCGGTTACGATCGTTTTGTCCTAAGTTATCCGCCTCCATGCTTTCTATTTTGCACGGGAGTAAGGGATGCTTCTGTTGCAAATATTACAGAAAATAAAATTGTCTTGACAAATGCCCCATTCTTTGAACTTAATCATTAGCCGCCAAAATCCCCTGGTCAAGAAACTCCGATCGCTTCATGGGGTTAAGGGACGTTCGACCCATCAGGAATTTTTGTTGGAGGGAACCCACTTGGTTGAAGCGGCTCTGCGGGTGAACTATCCCCTGGCGGTGGTGTGTGCCACTGAGCGTTGGTGCGATCGTCATGGGGCTTGCTGGGAGCTTTTGGGGCAGCGGGCGGCCCGACGGGAGATTTTGAGTGAGGAACTGTTGGACTATGCCGCTTCTACGCTCCATCCTGATGGGGTTATTGCCATCGCCCCTTCCCCCCCCCCTGAGGAGATTGAGCTTCCCCAGTCCCTAGGGTTGCTTTTGGAGACCCTTCAGGATCCGGGCAATGTGGGCACGATTTTACGCACCGCTGCGGCGATCGGTCTGGGTCAGGTGGGGCTAACGGGGGATAGTGTGGATGCCACCCATCCTAAGGTGCTGCGGGCTTCTGCTGGGGCTTGGTTTGATGTGTCTCTGGCGGTCTGTCCAACGCCCTTAGACTGGATCGATCGATGTCGGCGGGCGGGGATCCAGGTGGTTGCTACCAGTTCCCATGCTCAGGAGACCTATTGGGACGTTAATTTTAGCCATCCCACCCTGATTCTGATGGGAAATGAGGGGGCGGGTCTATCTCCCGAACTCCAAGCTCAGGCCGATCGGGTGGTGACAATTCCCCTAAATCCTGGGGTGGAGTCTTTGAATGTGAGTATTGCGACGGCGTTAATGTTGTATGAGGCGAAGCGGCAGGGAAGGGGGAGTTAGGAATTGAGAATTAGGAATTAGGAATTAGGAATTAGGAATTAGGAATTGGGAAGTGGGAATTGGGAAGTGGGAATTGAGAATTAGGAATTGAGAATTGGGAAGTGGGAATTAATTTTCTTTGCGCCAATTTCGTAATTGGTTTAAGACCCAGGGAATAAATATATAGGCTGCTAGGGAAATGGCTAAGCCACTCTCGATTCGTGTCATTTCTGCCCCAAAGTAGCGGGGATCCCAGTAACTAATTGGACTGGCAAATCGCCAACTCCAATTTAAGGGAAAGAGCAATAGGGGGCCGTCGTCTACATGGGTTGGAATATCGAGAGACGTATGCACTAAACAGCCCCAGGCAAACCAAAAGAGCCAGCGTTGCCAGGTTCCGATCTGCTCCCGAAATGACCAACAGGAAACGATCGTGATGATCAATACTAGGGGAGAGTGGGGGAAGTTATGGAGGGTAATCCAAAAGGGATTGTTGAAAAATAAGTCATTGAATACATAGTCGAAAATGCGCCCTAGTTCCCATCCCTTCACAAAGTGATAATAAAGCCACGCGCCTAAACAGAGAAAATAGAGGGGGACATCCGGGGCAATGGAACCCATTAATAAGGGCTGATGAAAAATAGTTAGCCGCTTTTTTAACAGTTTATCCAGAGCGGCAACGGTGAGAAAATGGGTGGGGGTGTTCATGATCCTAGCCCTGGAATCAGCTTGCTACTTAATAGTTTGATGGCACGGGTTGCTACATCAGAATAGCGAATTTCTCCACAGAGAATTTTACCCATGCGGGCACGGGCACTGGGACGCTTTACTCCAATTTGATAGCCAAATCCAGGCACTCGGTAAAATAAACCGGCAATGCGCTGAGCCCACACCATGTCATTACCCCATTCTTCCTGCATCTGCTGACTATAGCGAGCCAAGGCTTTGGGATCACCGGACAATGCCCCATCGATCGCTTCGGCGGCCCGCATACCGGACAACATGGAGGGACGAATCCCCTCCCCACTGAAGGGATCTACTACTCCGGCGGTTTCCCCCACGAGGAGCGCGTTTTGGGTATGCAACGGGCGATTACTCTCCCACAGACAAAGGGAGCTAGTTTGAAGTTGACCCTCTTGGGGATCCAAGCCAAAAAACCGGCTATACTCTTGGACTTTTTCAGCAAACTGCCGGGGTTCTCCCCCCACCATGGACACCGCGCAGAAAGTACGACCCGCCGCCTTGGGAAAGTTCCACAAACAGGTTCCCTTCAGCAGCCCAAATTCAAAATGGCTAAGCTGGCCACTCTCTGGGGTTTGGGGTTGGGGCAGATCCAGGGAAAGGGTCGGGTGAGCTTTGAGAGGTTTAAAGCCTAGCCAACGACTCATGGGCCCCTGGCCACCGTCCGCCGCCATCAGGTATTGGGCTTGAAATGCCCCTTGGGGGGTGGTCACCGTCCAGCATTGCTCCGCTTTTTCAAACTGGATCGCTGTAACAGGGGTTTCCGGTTGAAATTCAGCCCCCTGCTCTACCGCCTGTTGGATCAGGTAATGGTCAAACTCAGCCCTATCGACCATCCACATGGGTTCCGGGGTATCAATCAGCGCCTCCACCGGATCTTCAAATTGCCAAGTAAAGCGAATCCGATCGACCTTTTGGGAAACGATCGGGCTAAAGTCGAAATCAAACCATTCGGCAATCTGAGGCGACACCCCCCCGCCACAGGACTTAAACCGGGGAAAAGCCGCCTTATCCAAAACCAACACCGATCGACCGCGTTTACTCAGGTGATAGGCTCCAGACCCACCCCCCGGGCCAGCCCCGACGATAATACAATCCAGCATGACTCTCCCGGATAGTTTTTGAGTTTTGAGTTTTGAGTGTTAAGTTTTGAAGTTTTTAAGTTTCAAGTTTTGAGGTTTGAATTATTCCCCTGCTCTAGGGTAGAGGAAATAGGGGACAGGTTCCAGAGGGTAGGCGTAACGCGAGGTACACCTATACTTCAGATCTCCACTCAGATCTCCGATTTCTGGGGACTTAGCATTAAGAAACTGGGCTTCGTTCTACGAGAAACCGGGGACTTAGCACTTCCCCCAACTCAACACTCAAAACTCAACACTCAAAACTATTCCCTAACCGAGTCCTGGAATACTCAGACCACTGGTCAGTTCTTCCATCTTTTCCCGCATGGTGCTGGTGGATTTTTCGTAAGCATCCTTCATGGCTGCGGTAATCAAATCGGAAACTACGTCTACCCCTTCGCTGAGTACATCGGCGGAAATTTCGGAACGGAGCGGACGCTGGTTCCCATTCATGTAAACCTTGACCAAGCCGCCCCCGGATTGCCCTTCAATTTCCATTTCTTCCAGTTCTTCCTGAAGTTGCTTGGCACCTTCCTGAACCTGTTGGGCTTTTTTGAAAGCGTCGGTTAACTCTTTCATTTTGCCTAGGTTTAATCCAAAGCCTTTGCCTGCCATAGTGGTAAATTCGGTTAAAGTTTACGGGTTTACGGGTTGACATCCTCCCTCGCCTCAAGGCGATCGGGCAGAGGTGCCTGAGCAGTCTGCCGTCCTCAAAGTTGAGAATGGCGGAATACCTCCCACAGAAGCTTACTCTATCATTAGAGCCTGCACTAGAGCCTGATCCTTAGAGCTTACCCTGTACTACGCCTTTGACGGTTTCTACAATTTGGGCGGGCTGGACGATCGTTAGGTTCTCTAGGGTGCCGTTGTAGGGGGTGGGCACGTCCTGGGAGGAGAGGCGAATGGGGGGGCCATCCAGTTCATCAAAGAAGCGCTCCGTAATGGAGGCGATTAATTCTGCTCCGATGCCGCCGGTTTTCATACATTCCTCCACAATGACCACCCGGTGAGTCTTACGAATGGAAGCACCGATCGTTTCAAAGTCGAAAGGCTTGAGGGAAATCAGGTCAATCACTTCCGGGTCGAAGCCTTCTTTTTCTAAGGTCTTCACCGCCTGCATGACGTGGTGGCGCATCCGAGAATAGGTCAAAATCGTCACATCTTCCCCCGTCCGCACCATTTCCGCTTTGTCTAGGGGCAGAATGTACTCCTCCTCTGGCAAATTTTCCTTGAGGTTGTAGAGTAAAACGTGTTCAAAAAAGAGAACGGGGTTATCGTCCCGAATGGCGGCTTTCAGTAAACCTTTGGCGTTGTACGCGGTGGAGCAAGCCACAATTTTGAGACCAGGCACCGCATGGAAATAGGCCTCTAGACGTTGGGAATGTTCCGCCCCCAATTGGCGACCTACCCCACCAGGGCCGCGAATCACCATGGGAATTTTAAAATTGCCCCCGGAAGTGTAGCGCAGCATCCCCGCATTGTTGGCAATTTGGTTAAAAGCCAGGAGCAAAAACCCCATATTCATCCCCTCAATGATCGGGCGTAAACCCGTCATGGCGGCTCCCACAGCCATCCCACTAAAACTATTCTCAGCGATCGGGGTATCTAGAACCCGCAGATCCCCATACTTTTTATAAAGATCCTTCGTGACCTTGTAGGATCCACCATAATGCCCCACATCTTCCCCCATGACACATACGCTGGGATCACGAGCCATTTCTTCGTCGGTGGCCTCGCGCAGGGCATTGAACATGAAGGTTTCCGCCATGATGACCTCAAATGTAATTCTTCCAATAGGTGTAAGGCTTGCATTGTACCCCGTTCTGTTGAAGTCTGGCTAACGGATCCGCTTTGACCGCTTCTGCCTCTTCTGGCTCCTCTGCCGCTTCAGCACGGATTAGATCTCTTTTTAGATCTCTTTTCGGGCTTCCCCCACTGATCGCTTTCAAAAACGATCGTCCATCCATACCCCAAAACGATCGCTCTTATCAGGCTGATTTAGTTTTTTTGTTACATTTCTTAGGAATCTGACGGAACCATCAGGCTTGCTCTCCATCCAAGAGTTAGTCATGATCCTGGTTAGAAAACCCTTGCTTGGTTACTTCTAGGGGCAGCGCCAGAATTTCAGCGGGAGTAGCTTCCATCTGTTTCTAACGGTGCCAGTGTAGATAGTCTCGCAATTGCTCCCACACCTGGCCGCACAGGGCCGGATCTTCGTCCTTTAGCCCAATGACGCTGTAAAGGGCAACTTCCGTATGACCTTTGAGGGGGTGATGTCCCATAAATTCAGCCTGGATTTGGTCTTTGACGAGGGTGTACAGGGATTCGGTAATGAGAATATCCACCCCAAATTGTTTAGTCATAGCCTCCACCCGACTGGCTACATTGACCGTATCCCCAATGACGGTATATTCCAGACGACTGAGGGAGCCGATATTTCCGGCAATCAGTTCGCCGTAGTTGATGCCAATGCCATTAAAAAAGGGTGTTTTCCCCTCCGCTACCCAGTGCGATCGTAACTGCACCAGGGTTCGACGCATGGCCAGGGCGGCACGAACGGCATTCAGGGCATCTACTTGCTCTCCACGGGAGACGGGACAGCCAAATTCGGCCATGACCGCATCCCCAATAAATTTATCGATCGTTCCCCCTTCTTGGGTAATGGCCCGCACCATGCCATCCAGGTAAGTATTCAGTTGTTGTACCAGTTGCCGGGTCTGGCCGGCTTCAGACAATTGCTCGGACAGGGTGGTAAAGCCTCGAATGTCGGAAAAGAGTACGGCAGCTTTCACCTGTCGCCCTTCTAGTAAGGATTGATAGTCTTCTGGTTTTTGTAAAATTTCAGCAACGATCGGTGCGGCTACATAGCGCTCAAAGGTGCGGCGCAGGCGCATTTTCTCCACCTGTTCTCGTACCGCACTCAGGGCAGTCCAGGTCAGGCTATTCAGCGCAATCACCAGCATCGGCACGGCTACGGGTAAAATCACAGAGCCATAGGTAAAACTAATGTAGCCCAGCAAACCCCAGCCCAGGGTAAAACCTGTGCCCATAGCCAGTTGACGCAAGACCAAATTCGATCGCTGTAGCCAAAAGCCTACGGTCCCCGTCACCAGCAAAACCAGCAAGCCCCGGCCCAGTGGGTTCGGAATCCCCAAGCGGAGCGATCGTCCCTCCAGCAGAGTCGCTGCGGCATTGGCATGAATTTCCACTCCCGCCATCTGATCGGAAAAGGGAACGGGATGCAGATCTTGAAATCCTGCTGCGGTGGGGCCAATGAGGACAATTTTATTGTTGAAGGTTTGGTTTGCTAGATGTTGTTGCCAGCTTTGTGGCTCCAATACGCTCCAAAACGAGATGTGGGGAAAAGTTTGGGGCCCCCCGTAAAAGAAAATATTATTGCCCTGCACTTCGGGATAGCTGACCTGAGCCGCCTGAAGGGCCGCTTCACTAAAGGCAGGTAACTCCCGTAGCCCCAGGGGACGCAGGACTTGCTGACGATAGCGGTGGGGTAGGCTGTGAATGCGGCCATCCGCTGAAGGCAAGGCGTTGACAAAGCCTAAAATCGGAGCGATCGTTCCCTGAATTTCCAAACTGGGTTCCACCAAATCAATCACCAGGGACTCCTGGGCATCCTCTTCCAGGTATTCTGCTGCTAGGGCAATGGATTGGGAATAGGCGGTTAGCACTGTCCGCAGAGCCTGATCATCAGCGGGGCCGTAGGCACTGGGGCCCGCAAAAATAATATCGATCGCCACCCCCTTAGCACCCGCCTGCATTAAGCGATCCACCACTGTGGCGTGAGCAATACGCTGCCAGGGGCTAGAGGCTAACCATTGCACATACTTCGGCCAGTCTTCCGGGTTGCCATTGAGGTAAAAATCTAACTGCGCCAGGGTATTTTCATCCATGGCCAAAATCACCAGGTCATCCGGTGGCGTTACAGGGCCACGCACCCGAAAAAAGATGCTGTGGAGCCGTTGTTCCAAGACTTGTACGATATTCAGATCCAGCCCAGTCACGATCGCTCCCGCCAGGGTACTCGCCAGGACAAAGCCATAGGCCAAGAGAGATAGGAGAGGTTGACGGGAACCGGTTTTCGCTAAATTCACCCCTGTCAGCAAAGACCTAAATAGTTTCATGGTTAAAGGGAAACTCCGGGGAAAAGACGTTGGAACACCCCGCGAATTTTACGCATTCCAGGCAACTCCGAGCGAAACCCCCTAAATAACCGACTGTTGAGGATAGACTCAAATTCTGACTGCGATAGTTTTTCGATCCTACCCTGCCGTCCCGCTCTGGAAATACGAACTTTTTGCCCCGATGCCAAAATAAAGGTGTCCTCCTCAAAGGTGTCCTCCTCAAAGTCCGCTTCTTCCTCGTCATCACCTTCTTCAGGGGTATCCTCTGAACCCGATCGGAAAATAGGAATGCGGGGAAATTTCACCAATTGTTTATCCTGTTTATTCCGTTGACTTCCTTCTAAACCACTTGAGGAAGTGTCCTCTGTTTCCTCGGAGTCTTCTGGGACAGGTGAAACCTCAACTTCACCTTCCAGCACAATAATGCGAATATCCTCATCTTCCTCGATTTCGAGCAAATAGGTTGTTCCTCGCACACTCAGTCGCCGCGATCGGGTACAGCCATTGGCACTGCCATTGACCAGAATAGTCCCCTGTTGAATATTAAAACATTCCCCTGCCACAATCATTTGGGAGTTCTGACTTAAGCGACCCGTTGCTCCGGTATTAAACTGCAATTCAACTCGACTGGCCCCAGTCCGAATCTGTTGTTGAGCTTGGGCAATGGCATTGACACCGACCCGTTGGTTCTCAATAAAAACTTCAGTCCCATCTAAAATTTCAGTAATCGTAGCTTGGGTAATCGTCGCAGTTGCCGGAAGACCAGAGCCTAAAATTAAACTCCCGACGATTGCTAGGCTGAGGTAGCCATAAACGCTATAAACGGAATATCGCAAAGGGTAGGATGGGAACGATCGGAGTATCATAAGTCGCTTTTTCAGGTAAAGAACAGTATGAATTAGTCAGAGCTTGATCCAATCATAGTAGATGAGTTTTTGGTCACCTTGGTTTGATTTTGATCGGGAGACAGAATTTCGATCGTCCAGTCGGGGGCCAGGTGAAAGGCGTTTGCAATTTCCCCATTTTGATCGCGTTGATCGCGGGGAATCCGAGGCCAAGTTAACACTGCAACGCCAGGGACGATGGAACGATCGCCAAAGGTGCAGCGTAGCTCAGAAAAGGCACGAGCAACCCGCTGAGACTTCAGCATCCTGAGCAAGGGATAGGGGCTTGCACCATTGAGGCTGACCTCCATGATTTGAATAAATTACTTGAATAAAGGCAGAATCCAGGCGGTCACTAAACTGATCAAGATACTCAGTTCCAAAACGATCGTTCCATCCGCGTTATCCCCTAGACACTCATCGTTCGCTCATTTTTCAGGCAACGGAATTCAATTCATAAACACCCTGAAATTCAATA
>DALYGI010000087.1:0-12168 GCA_031971595.1 Prochlorotrichaceae cyanobacterium CTOTU29312 | reverse complement strand
TTTTCTAGTTCGATCCAGGCGAACATGAGGGCGCTAAAACCAAAGCAAATGAGCAGTTCTAGTCCTGTTAGGGGATGAACGTCGAAAAATTTCTGTAAGGGGGGAACGTACAGTAATAACAGTTGTAAGCCGGTGGTTAGTCCTACTGCTCCCACTAGATAGGGGTTGGAGAAGGGGTTGAGTTGAAAGGTAAATTGGGAGTCCGATCGCACGGCGAGGGCGTGTCCCATTTGGGCTAAACAAAGGGTGGTAAAGACCATGCTTTTCCAATCGTCGGGATGGCCGATGTAACCGGGGGTTTTGACATAGTTGTAGGCCCACACCATCAGGACGATCGCTAGGATGGAGAAGATTAAGCCGATGCGTACCATGTACCAACCTAGTCCCCGCGCAAAGACGCTTTCATGAGGGCTATAGGGGGGGCGCTCCATGACGTTGGGTTCGGGGGGCTCCATGGCGAGGGCGAGGGCGGGTAAACCGTCGGTGACGAGGTTCATCCAGAGGATTTGTAAGGGGGACAGGGGGACACCGCCTAGGCCTAAGAGAGGAGAGGCGGCGATCGTTAGGACTTCGCCGATGTTACTGCCGAGGATGTATTTCACGAAGCGCCGAATATTGTCGTAGACGACTCGCCCTTCTTCGGTGGCGGCGACGATCGTGGCGAAGTTGTCATCCAGTAAGACCATATCACTGGCTTCTTTACTCACGTCGGTGCCGGTGATGCCCATGGCAATCCCAATATCCGCCTGCTTCAGGGCTGGGGCATCGTTCACCCCGTCCCCGGTCATGGCCACAATTTCGCCGCGCCGTTGCAAGGATTGGACGATGCGGAGTTTATGTTCTGGGGAAACCCGCGCATAAACATTGGCTTTCATCACCTGTTCATCCAGGTCTAAGTCGCTCATTTGCTCCAAGGTCTGCCCTCGAATGACGGGAGCACCGGGGGCGCTAATGCCTAAATCCACAGCGATCGCTTGGGCGGTGAGGGGATGATCGCCGGTAATCATAATGGGGCGAATGCCTGCGGTTAGGGATTTCTGGACGGCAATGCGGGCTTCTGGCCGGGCCGCGTCTAACATTCCCACCAAACCTAGCCAACACAGATCGGTTTCCTGGGTATCGGTGAGTTCTTGGGGAGACTGGGCCAGGGGATTGCAGGCTAACCCCAAAACCCGTAATCCTTGCTGGGCTAGGGCTTCATTTTGCTGGAGAATTTGCCCCTGGAGGTCAGAGGTGAGGGGCACTTCCACCAGCCGATCGTTTTGGGTTTGCAAGAGACGGGTACAGCGCTCTAGGATGATCTCTGGGGAACCTTTGCTGAGGGTGACGTAGGGGGCCGCTTGGGGTAAAAGTTGCGCGAGGTCACTGTTTGGCTGGTTTTCAATTAAGACGGTCATCCGCTTGCGTTCCGCTGAGAAGGGTAATTCTAACAAGCGTTGCCAACGGCTCTGCACATCCCCTTTAAACCATTGACCTTTGCCCGCTAGGGTCAGCAGTGCCCCTTCCGTGGGATCCCCTAAAATTTGCCATTGCCCCTTTTCATCTGGGGATTGACCGGGTTCTGGGGTCTGAAATTGTAAGGTTGCGTCGTTACAGAGGACGGAGGTTAATAAAATCAGTTTTAGACTAGGGGACTGATCGGGGGTAATCGGTTGAGAAGCCCCCGCTGCGGCCACCAGGGAAAAGTCTCCCTCCGGTTCGTACCCCTCTCCCGTGACCTGAATGTGTTGATCGGGGGTGCAAATTTTCTGGACGACCATTTTATTTTGGGTGAGGGTTCCCGTTTTATCGGAGCAGATGGTGGTGACTGACCCTAGGGTTTCCACGGCGGGTAATTTGCGGATCAGGGCTCGCCGCCGCACCATGCGCTGGGTTCCGATCGCTAGGGTGACGGTAATCACGGCGGGTAAGCCTTCGGGAACCACCGCTACGGCCATGCTCAAGGAGACTTCTAATAAATCGTCAAAGAGGGACAAATCTCCGGTTTGCAGGAGCCCCCCCAACACCACGATCCCCACCAAAATTAAAGAGCCGGACACCAGCACATTGCCCAACTGGGTCATGCGGGCTTGCAGGGGGGTCGGTTCCGATTCCACCGCTTCTAAGAGGGTGGCAATGCGCCCCAGTTCCGTCTGCATCCCAGTACGGGTAACGATCGCTACACCGCGCCCCTGTAAAACTTCCGTCCCTCGAAACACCAGGTTATGACGATCGCCCAGATCTGCCTTCGGCTCTAATACCAGATCCGCATTTTTCGTAACGGCGATGGATTCTCCCGTCAGGGCGGACTCTCGAATTTGTAAATTACTAGCGGAGAGCAACCGGCCATCCGCCGCAATTTGTCCCCCCGCTTCCAAAAAGACAATATCCCCCGGCACCAGATGATCCGCTTCTAATTCCTGCTCCTGACCACCCCGCAAAACCCGTACCCGCACCGGAGCCAGTTGTTTCAGCGCGGCCAGGGCTTTCTCAGCGCGGCTTTCCTGAAAATACCCCAGGATACCGTTGAGAATCACAATGGCAAAGATAGCGATCGCATCCTTGGGAAACTGCTTCTGGGCAAAATCCAAGATTCCTGCCACCACCGCCACCGCAATTAACATGATCAGCATGATATTGGTGAACTGATCCAGCAGAATTTGCCAGGTCGCCCGGCCCGCAGCGGCTTGCAGTTCATTTAAGCCATAGGTTTGCAACCGCTGTTTCACTTCATTCGGATCGAGTCCCCGATCCCGATCGCTCCCCAATTGCTGAAGGGTATCCCCAGGGGAGAGGGTATGCCAATCGATGGAGGAGGGATCTGGCGTAACGCTAGAAGGGTTTGAGGTCTGAGGCATTGAGGTCATAGGGTGAGCTTAGAGCAAAAAGCGAAAAATGACGTACAGGCAAAGGGCGATCAGTTGGAACACCATCACCGGTACCCCATATTTTAAGAATTCATGAAAGGAAATGGGATGGCCGTGCTGTTCTGCAATACCGGCAGCCACAATATTTGAGGATGCGCCCACCAGGGAGCCGTTTCCCCCTAGGGTGGCCCCGTACATCATGGCATAAAACAGGGGTAATACTTCCGGGGGCAGTTGTCCGGTAAACCCTGGCTCTAAAATGCTAGGGGAGACGATCCCCACATTGACCAAATACCCCTGGAGTAAGGGAACCATGGCCACCACGAGGGGAATGTTGGGCACCACGCTGGAAATGATGCCAACGATAAATAAGATGGCGATCGACCCTAGGGCAATGTTCTGACCAATGAGCCAGCCCAGCAGTTGGGACAGGGATCCAATCACCCCCGTTTTGGTTAAAGCCCCAATTAAAACAAAGGTGCTCATAAAAAAGATGAGGGTACTCCAATCCACATCCCGCAAAATATTGTTAACGGTATCGATCTTGCTCTCGTGGGACAACAGCAGGGCCAGCCCAGCCCCCAACAGGGCAGCCGCCGCCGGGGAAATCGGCAGGGGTAGGTATTCCCCAATGGTGAACATGATCAGCACCAGGGCGATGATGGCAATGCCGATGCCCAGAATTCGGGGATGGTCAATTTGAGGCTGGGGCAGATTTTCAGGGTGGCTCAGTTTGGCCTGCCAGATGGGTTTAAACAAAATCGGCAACATCACCACAATCACGCCGATCGCTACGGCCCCCCCCAGGCTCAGCCGTTGCATATAGTCCCCAAAGCTGAGGTTGACCGCATCCCCCACAATAAAAGTGGCCGGATCTCCCACCAGGGTCAGAAGCCCGGAACTGTTGGCCACAAAGACCATGACAATGAGTAGGGGCACAAAATCCACCCCCAGTTCCGCCGCCATGGGGGGTAAGAGGGGGGCTAATAAAATCACCGTGGTGGCATTGGGCAGTACGGCACAAATGGGGGTCGTAATCCCCACGATCGCCAGGAGGAGGCGCTTACCTTCTCCCTTAGCCAAAATCACAATTTGGGTCGCTAAATAGTCAAAAATCTTCGTGGGTTCAAAGGCCCGCACCAGCACCATTACGCCAAAAAAAAGCGCCAAGGTGGAATAACTGTCGCCAATGTACTCGATGGCTTCGTTTAGGGTGATCACATGGCTAAACACCAACACTAAACAGCCTAAAAACGCGGCGATCGTCAGGTGTAATTTTTCCGCCATGATCAGGCCAATCACCCCGATAAAGGTGGCGCTGGCCAGTAACGCATCCCAATGTGGCATGGATAGTTCCTAGGCTTAACAGAGTTCTCTTATCAGAAATACCAGAAATCTACTTTCCGGTATACACCCCCCAATCCAGGCAATGAATCGCAAGCCTTGTAGAGACTGCCCCCCATCGGGGTTTTGGATACTCAGATTGCAGCCCATTGCTTGAGTTTGGATCGGGTTTTGGTCACGAATAAGGTGCGAGAGTTTGAACGGGTTGCTGATCTCAAGGATCTAAAGATCGAGAACTGGGTTTGATGCTGGCAAAAAAAATCGTCAGCCCATACTCGAACTGACGATCGCCTGTGTCATCCAAGCTAATAGTACAATAGAACTACAGGATTGACAAGGGTCAGCAAGAGAGTTCACGCGGTTTAACTTCACGGGAGGTCTAACATCTGGGATCTTGGCACTCTAGGAGTTAAAACTTACGGATCCCAAGGCAACCTCCGTAACCCTAGACCAGCGATCGGCCTCACTTTTAAAGCGCTGCCAAGACTGGTAGACCGTCTTAAAGCTAGGATTTTGGGCGGCCATTTCTTCCAGAAAGTCGCGGGTTTCCCTGTGGCAAGCCTGAAGAATTTCCGGGCTAAAGGGGCGCAATTGGGTGCCCTTGTCTACCAAACGACCTAGGGCTTGGGGGTTTTTGCGGTTATAGCGGGCCAGGGCGAGGGAGTCGGCTTCGGCAGCAACCAACTGAAGGATTTGTTGATAATGCAGGGGCAACTTTGCCCAGGCTTCTTGGTGAATAATGAAATCGCAACTAGAGCCCGGTTCCCACCAGCCCGGATAGTAGTAGTACGGGGCCGCTTTATAGAGTTCCAACCGTTCATCGTCGTAGGGGCCAATCCACTCCGCCGCATCCACTTGGTTTTCCTGAAGGGCCGCCAGAATTTCAGCCGGGGGCAGTTGTTCCGGGCGAACCCCTAACCGGCTCAGAATCTCTGCCCCTAAGCCTACAATTCTCATTTTGAGCCCTTGGAACTCCTCTGGGGTTTTCACTTCTTTTTTGAACCATCCCCCCATCTGCATTCCCGTATTGGCCGCCGGAAAAGCGATCGTCTTAAAATCGGCATAGAGTCCCTGCATCATTTCCAAGCCACCCCCATCATAGAGCCAGGATTGTTGCTGGGAGGGAGTTAGACCAAAGGGCATCCCACTGCCAAAGGCAAATGCAGGGTTCCGATCGAGATAGTAATGGGCGATCGTATGGCCACACTGGACGGTGCCCTTCTGCACTGCTTCCAACACCTCCGCCCCTTTCAGCGGCGGCTCATCGGTCTGGAGCGTAATCTGAAACCGCCCCTCCGTCAGTTCACTCACCCGCTTAATGATATGTTGCACAATGCCCTGAAGGGTATCCAACATCTTGGGCCAACTGGTGACCATTTGCCATTCCACCGGGGGATTACTCCCTTTGATCGGACTCCCCACGATCGTTGAGATCTCCGTTTGGCATCCGGTCAAGGCAGTCGTAGCAGTTCCCAGGGCAGCATAGGTCAGTAGATGACGGCGTTTCATAGATTTGGCGTGGTTTCAGCCTGTTAGACTGTTAGACAAAGGGTAGGGCGATGCACCGAACTATAATATATGCTGCTTACCAGATACGACTCATGCTGAGCATAAAACCGGGCATGACCTTACCCCCACCGATCGCATTGAGGCAGAGGGACAATTTCTCACTTGCCCCTTGCTCCTCTTCAGACCAAAGCAGGCTCTGCTGCTCCTGAATCGGACAGTACCGTATCCGAAATCCAACGATCGAGGGCTTCGTTCACCAGTTGGGGGGCTTCGTCGTGGGGACAATGGCCAGCGGCAATAAAGACCTCGGTGCAGTGCGGATAGTGGGTTTTAAACCGTTGGCTGCGCTCTTTGACCCTCATCCAAGGATCCGCTTCTCCCCAAATTAACAGCAGGGGCACGGTTAATTCTGCCAACAGTTCATCCACCTTGGCTCCCTGGGGAGTCCGAAAGACGGAGCTAAAAACCTCAAAAGCGCCGGGATCAAAGGCGGGGCGCAAAATATCTTCCACCAGTTCATCGGTGACGGTACTCGGATCGGCGTAGACCTTTTCTAAGGTTTTACGGACGGTGGCGCGGCGACGCAGATTCCAAAACACGAGACGGGTAATCCAGGGATGGGAGACAATACGCCGGGTCAGGTTTTTCCAGAAAGTTTCTAAGGGGGAGGGCTCCGGGAGGGGTTCCGTGGGGGTGAAGGGCCCCGCACTATTGAGCAAAGCGACCCCCTGGGCTACTGCGGAAACCTGGGCCGCTGCACACAAACAGGCATAAGCCCCTAGGGAATTGCCCACTAAAATAGCGGGTCGGCCAATCTTTTCCCGCACAAAGTCCGCGAGTTGATCTCGCCAGAGGGTGCCGCTGTATTCCTGGCTGGGCTTAGCCGATCGCCCAAACCCCAGTAAATCGATCGCCCATACCTCATAGTTTTCTTGCAGGGCAGCAATATTCTTTTTCCAGTGATCGGTGGAAGCCCCAAACCCATGGACGAGCAGGAGGGGCGGCTTGTTGGGATTAGATCCCGCCTGGACATAGTGAATACTTTGATCACGCCAGTGCCAATATTGGGACGGCCAGTAGGGGGATGAGGGTAAGGGATAGGTCATATTTTATAACTGTATAGTCTGAGATCTGGCTGGAGAGCGGGTTAGAGCAGTTTCTCGAATTTCTGGAATTGAGATTGCCAGCCCAAGCAGGGCAGGAGAGTCTATATCTTAACAAATCTTTACGCTCTGGGTTACTCGGTGTTTTGATCAGACTTTTAATCGCCCTCTCATTCCTACAGAGGGCATTGAGGCATTCAAAGATACTGTCACGATGATAACGAAAGCTGCTAGGGAGCCCTTGGCGAAATTGCCGAAATATTTCAAGATAGTTTTGCATTAGTGGTAAGGGGGTGATCATTGTTAATCTCTTACCTTTTCTGCCTTCCGTCCGTGTCTGACCTTTTGGGGTCAAAATCCAGACACTGAAGACATATTGAGGATCTAGAATGTCTCTTTTCCCCATTGAAGATGCTATTTTTGCCGCAGATTACGATCGGGCGATGGCTGCTTTAGCAGACTTTTCCCCACCCGCAGACCAACCCTATTTGGGCTATTGGTATGAAGGATTATGTCATTTGCTTCAAGGGGATGAGGAAACGGCCCAGGGCATCTGGTTTTCTACGTTGCTAGAATTGCCGGAGGAGATCACGGAAATTGCGACTCAAGTTCTTTGTGATTTGCTTCATCGGGTGGCTGAGTATCATGTTTTCCAGGAGAAACACCAGGAGGCTTGGCTGATTCGTCAGTATTTAGGAGAATTGAATCCTGATTATTTTAATAACCGCTTTGCTCTGTTGGAATTAGACGATCGTTTGGGATTATTAGACAGTTTAGAGGAACGGGGACAGGATATTTTAAGCGTACTGATGGAGCAGGGAAGTTTTAATGCGAGTCCTTTGTCTTTAGCCTATAGTTTAGTGATTTTTGAAACTCACGAGAGTCTTAAAACTTTACTAGAAGCGGATACTTATCTAGATTTCTTACTACAGTTTGTAGAAAATTATCCAACAGAAAAGCAAACTCTCAAACAAGCCTTGATTGAATTTGTATCCCGTCGGTTAGGACAGCCCGATCGTTGTTTAGACATTGCTGAAATTTTAGAGCAATGGAGTCAAGGCGATTTTCCTACCCTGTCAATGTTAATTCCCTTTTATCACAGCGTTGATCAGTATGAAAAAGCGATCGTCACCTCAGAGCATTTTTTAGACGCTGCCGATCGTTTGGAAGATGAGATTGCAGGATTGTATATGCTTCTCCAAAGCCTGCTCAAGTCAGGAGTTTATTTCGATCGGGCAAAAACCCTTCATGGGGAGTATCTTGATAAAATTAGAAGTTTACTCCAACAATCCGAAATTTCTGATTCCAATACCATTTCTAACCTTATTATCTTACTTACGTTCCTCAGCTATTTACAGGATACGCCAGCAGAGAATAATCATCTCAAAGGACAAGTGGCCGATCGTTTTACCCAGTTAGTTCAGCAACTCTATACCCAGAAACTAGATTCTTTCAAAAGCAAAGCGTTAGCAGAGTCGATCGCCATGGAGAACGCCCTTGAGGATTCAGATCCTGAAACAGAAGAGTCTGAAACAGAAAAGTCTGACCATTGTATCTCCGAAAGTTCTGCTGTAGCAAAATCCCAGGATAAGGTAATTAGAATTGGTTATATTTCTGAATGTTTGCGCCGCCACTCCATTGGCTATTTAGTTCGGGATTTGTTTCGTTATCACGATCGTTCTGAGTTTGAAATCATTGCCTATACCTTCAAAAATACAGGGGATCCTATTCAAAATGAATTGCTGAATCTAGGACAAAGTCTCAAAGTCATTCAAAATCCTGAGCCTGATTTTATTTATAACTTTATTCAAACGGATCAAATTGATATTTTAGTAGATTTAGATAGCCTAACGTCTAAAAAAATCTGTGCCCTCCTCGCCCTGAAACCGGCCCCCATTCAAATCAGTTGGTTAGGATACGATGCCGCTGAACTTCCCACGATCGATTATTTTTTCGTAGATTCCTATATTGTCCCCTCCCAAGCTCAGACCTACTATCGAGAAAAACTCTGGCATTTTCCCCATACCTATATCGCAGTCAACGGCTTTGAGGTAGGGGTTTCTCCCCTGCGCCGCGAATCCTTAGACATTCCCCCCAAGGCTGTAGTTTATTTTAGTGCCCAAACGGGATACAAACGCAACCCTGATAATATTCGCCAACAGTTAAAAATTCTCAAGGCTGTACCAGACAGCTATTTTTTAATTAAGGGCTATTCCTCAGATCTAGAAGCCTTAAAAAGCTATTTTCAAACCTTAGTCAAAGCAGAAGGGGTAGAATACGATCGTTTACGGTTTTTAGGCGTAGTTCCAGAGGAAGAAACCCATCGCGCTATCCTCACTTTGACGGATATTGTGTTAGATACTTACCCTTATAATGGGGCAACAACCACCCTAGAAGCCCTGTGGTTAGGGATTCCCATTGTTACGCGGGTAGGGCAGCAATTTTCCGCCCGTACCAGCTACAGCGCTTTGATGAATTTGGGCATTACCGCAGGTTTGGCCTGGAGTGATCAAGACTATGTGGATTGGGGGATTCGCCTAGGACAAGATGCAGCCCTACGGCAGAAGTTGAGCTTGAGCCTACAACGGGCCCATCAAACATCACCGCTTTGGAATCCAAAATCCTTTACGGCAGCCCTAGAAATCGCCTATCGAACCCTGGTCAATCGTGAATAAACACGCATAAACTAAATTAGAACACTCGAAAACGATCGCTCTCAAGGAGTCCAATCATGACAACAGCAGATGATGTGTGGCAATTATTGGCGGAATTAACCCAAGCCCAGAAGGAAACCGATTTCCAGTTGAAGGAAACCGATCGTCAATTGAAGGAAACTAATTTAGAGTTAAAAGAGCTAGGCAAAGAATTGGGTAAGCAAATTGGAGGTTTGGGGCAAAAGTTTGGCAGCTTTACCGAGGGGTTTGCCCTACCTTCAATGGATCGGATTTTGCGGGAGCGGTTTGGCATGGAAACCGTGAGCCCACGGGTGCGGGTGCGTAAGAATGGCGAGGAGATGGAAGTTGATGTGTTAGCTTACAGCAATGGCGATCGGAATGTCGCTTACTTGGTAGAAGTAAAAAGTCATCCCAGAAAAGAGGCGATCGACCAACTTAAACGACAGTTACAGCGATTTCCTCAATTTTTTCCAGAACATCGGGATAAGGCACGGTATGGCATTTTGGCAGCGGTGGATTTATCTGAGGAGTTACGACAGCAAATTTTGGCGGAGGGGTTGTATGTAGCGCGAATTGAAGATGATGTTTTTACCCTGGATGTGCCAGAAGACTTTCAGCCTAGGGTTTGGTCTTAAAAGTAGAGCAAAGTGAAGGAGAATTCTGATGATGAATCACATCTTAGAGCCGGGAAAATCCTACACCTTTAGTAACTACTTTGATCTGAATTACGAACCAGACGAAATCCTAGCGGAATTTGGTTTTACGCTAAATTGTCAAGTGCTGGACTTACCGCGTAGAGAAATTCCACTGGAGCAACTGGCAGAACTCAAAAACAGTATTCAGCGTCGTTTACCCTTTGTTAGCCTTACCAGCGAAACAGCCCGCCGCGAAGTTTTAATTGTGCCCATTGTGCTCTCCCTCATCGATTATACCCAGGCCCGCCTGCGTATTGAATATGCCATTAAGGTTTCCGAGCAACTGAAAGGTTCCCTCGATTATTACCTACAAACCCAAAAAAATTTGCTCATTATTGAAGCTAAAAATGCAGATTTGACTAAAGGTTTTACCCAACTGGCGGTAGAACTCATTGCCCTGGATCAATGGACTGATTCTGAACCTCCACTTTTGTACGGAGTCGTTTCCACCGGCAATATCTGGCAGTTTGGCTGTCTCCATCGTCAACAAAAACAGATTGACCAAGATTTGAATCTATATCGGGTTCCAGCCGACCTGCTGGAGCTTGTTCAGAGTTTAGTGGCTATTTTGACTTGATTTTTTACCCCGGTGAATAAGCACAAAAAATGCGGGAAAGAAACTCTCCCGCCATTAAAGCGTTTTACTAAATGCCAATCAAAACTGAAATTGAGCAAATGAACGGAAAGATGCCTAGTAGGCCAAGCCCATACTGCGAGTGGTTTCCGCACCCAAGTAAACCCGGATGCTAAGGAAATCAGTGGGGCAAGCGGTTTCGCAACGCTTACAGCCAACGCAGTCTTCCGTGCGAGGGGAAGATGCAATTTGACCAGCCTTACAACCGTCCCAAGGAACCATTTCCAGTACATCGAGCGGACAAGCACGAACGCACTGAGTGCAGCCGATGCAGGTGTCGTAAATTTTAACCTTATGAGACATTGATTAATGACTCCAGACGAGCATCACATTAGCTGAAACTTGCTTGAAACCGTGGAACTTGTCCGGCGAGACCTTCCCTATGACCTCAGAAAAGACCTAGAAAACGATCGACTCCAGAGACAAACGGCAAGCAGCATGGGGTCAGTGTACCGTCAGAAGGTCACCACAAGAAATCTGAATGCCCAAAAGTTTAAGGATTGTAATAATTATTCCCGTTTCCTGCTGGATCCTGGGCTCATTTTTAGCTCCCGCCTAGGGCGGAAGTCCTTACCCTAAGCTCGATTCCCTGATTCTGAAGCATTTTTAGGGGCTTGATTTCCGGCAAGAAATTATTAAGTAAAGTAACAAATCTGGTTGCCGTAGGTTGGGTAGAGCAACAAGGAAGGCACAACCCCATAAGCCCGCCACCCCAACAACAGCCCCAACCCGATCGGTATTGCCATCCCCACCCAACGCCCCTAGTACCCCAATCTCATAAGAGTGCCTCCCGACCAGCCCCAGAAATACTTCCCGCAACGAATAGGACGATCATCACACCACTGCGCCGCGGTAATGGGTGATTGGGATTGGAATGAGTGATTGCCCACAACGATCGCACTAGGTACTGAGTTCTTGCTTTAATTTCTCCTTGATTTTTTCAATCGGTTTATTTGAAGCACGATCGATCAGGTATTTAAAACTATCTGTTATTTTTGTGGTCAGGTCTTGACTTGAACTATTGTTGAAACGTTCTATAGTTTCTCTTCTAACTTGTTCTGAAGCTTGTTGAAGTTCTTGTCTGATTGCATCTCTTTCTGAAATTTTTAATAACTCAATGATTTTTTCCATCAAGGGTTCTACCAGCTTTTCTAAGACGGCATGGCCATAAAAGAATTGCAAAACATCTCTTTCATCTATTTCGTATCGATCTTTTAATTCCTGTTTGAATTGAGGAATGTCCTCTGCTATAACTTCATCGTACCATGATTCACCCATTTCAGCCTTAATCGCTTCGAGAATTGTATTAGATCGATGTTCAATGACTTGGCATAAGTTAGAGCGATCGTTTAAATTATCAAA
>DALYGI010000086.1:3654-12296 GCA_031971595.1 Prochlorotrichaceae cyanobacterium CTOTU29312 | reverse complement strand
TAAAATGAGTGATGTGCTTTCTGTCACCCGTTTGGGGGCTCCCACGGAAGAGACTTGTGAAGTGTAGACTGGTGAAACTTAAACTGGTGAAATCTAAGCCCCTCGCCTGCCCCTAACCCCATGAACCCGTCCCATCCCCTGGCCGTGGCGACCACGGGCCTCACCAAACAGTAAGATCGCTCCTTAGCCCTGCGGGAAGTAGACCTGGATATTCCCCGTGGAGCGCTCTATGGGCTGATCGGGCCGAACGGGGCGGGCAAAACCACCCTGATTCAACTCCTGGCCATTGCTCTGGAGCCCACCCTGGGGGAGATTGCCTTTTTTGGGGAAACCCTCCGCACCGATCGCCCCCAACCCCACCTCAAGCGCCAAATCGGATACTTACCCGATGATTTTCCGGTGTACGAAGACCTCAACGTGTGGGACTACTTAGATTACTTTGCCCGCCTGTATCACCTCCACGGCAAAGCCCGACAGCGCCGCCTTCAGGAAGTGCTCGATCTGGTGAACCTCAGTCACAAACGCCACAGCCCCACCCACAAACTCTCCAGGGGCATGAAACAGCGCCTCGGCCTAGCCCGTACCATTATCCATGACCCTGCCATTTTGCTACTGGATGAGCCGGTTTCTGGTCTAGATCCCATTGCCCGCCAGGAATTTCGGGAAGTGATGACCATTTTGCACGGATTAGGCACCACCATCCTCATTTCCTCCCACCTGCTCAGTGATTTAGCGGAACTTTGTACCCATGTGGGCATCATGGAAATGGGCTGCCTAGTGGAAAGTACCACCCTCACCGAGCTATACGATCGCTTTTGTCGTCCCGCCCTCCAACTCACCCTCCTGGGCACCGCCACCGAACTGGCCGACCTACTCCCCACCCTGGCGCAAATGCCCCAAATGCCCCAGATTCAAGACTTACAATGGCTGTCTGAGCCCCACCTCTCCCCAGCGATCGTGCAATTTCACTACAGCGGAACCCACGCCGATCGGGTAGCGCTTTTGCGGGGTCTGGTTGCCGCTAATTTTCCGATTTTAGAATATCGGCTCATTCAAGAAAACTTAGAAGACATTTTCCTCAAAATAGGTCACACTCAAGCCATTTAGACCCTTTAGCTAGACCCTTTAATTAGACCCTTTAATCTCATAGTCATGCCTCACCCCGGAGTCTGCCCATGCCTCCCCAATCGCCGCCTTCCTTCAAAATTCTTTGCCCTAGCCATACCCTGGATGCGGAGCAGGGCAAAATCCTCTACCGGGAAATTATGGATTTGCTGGATGGGGGCATCAAAGTGATCTTAATTGACTGCCAGAGGATCACCTTTGTGGATAGTTCTGGATTAGGGGTTTTAGTCCGCATCCTCAAAGCCACGGAGCAGGAACACGCCCGCCTTGCTCTTTGTAGCCTCAACGATGGCTTTCAGATGTTGCTGGCCATGACCCAAATGGAAGATGTGTTTGAAATTTATGCCAGTCAGGTGCATTTTAGATTAGTCCTAGGAATTTCCTAGAAACTTCTTCAACCCTAAATCAGGCTCAAACCGCCCCTAGGCAAAGGGTTTCCCGCAGTTCAGAAATACCCGGACATTTACTTCCTCCGAACAGTTGCCATCCTTGACAAAGGGACTTAAAGTTGAGGCATTTTTAACCCCTATGTCAGGTGAATGGTGTATGGCTATGTCTTCCTCAATTCCTAAGACCCCTCGGATGGCTCCCCTGTACCGGATGGGTTGGGCCAGTGTGGTAGCGTTAGCAGGGGTGTGGGCTGGATCCACCGCCGCCCAGCCGATCGATTTTGGTCAAAATGTACCGAGTTCCGCCGCCGCCCAACCCTCAGGACTGAATAGCCCTGCCGTTCCCCTGCTGGTGCAAAACCTGGGGGCTCCCGTGAATTTCTCTAGTCCCGCTGGCTTAGGGCAATACCTGGTTTATGTCAACGGAGACAGCGATCTCCTCTTACAACAGGTGCGCCGGATCGAGCCGGGGGCCTTTCGTCGCAGTTACAACAACCGCCAAGTCATTCAATCCGGACGTTTTTTGACCCTAGCCAACGCCCAGGCGCGGGTAACCGAACTCGAAAGCCGGGGGATTTTATCCGAAATTGTCAGCCCCGACACCCCCTCCACCGCCACTCCCGCCAATATCGGCGTAATTGAAGGAACCACCAGCGGCATTGCCCCCATTTTCCTAGAAACCGCCCCCCTCAACTCCGACCTAGAGTTTGTAGCGCCCAACACCAGCAGCTTAGGAGGGACTTTTGCCCAAAACCTAGCCTTTGCCCCAAGCCCCAACTATCAGACCCCCGCCTATTACGTCGCCATTCCCAGCAGACCCAGCGACCTGGCCACCCTAGCCACCCAACTCACCGCCACAGGACTCAATCCCAGCTTAATTTTAGCCAGAGCCTCCCGGCGGGGTGCCTTTATTGCCGTCGGCCCCTACAGCGATCGTTTAAGTGCAGAGGTCATGGTAGCCAGCATTAAAAGCGCCGGATTCAACAATGCGCGAGTTTATTTCGGCTATTAGTCCTATTTTTTTGGGGGGGAATGTGCCAGTTGCGAACCCTAAGGCAAAATGCCCAAAACGACGCAAACTCGTCAGAGACCTCGCAGCCTTGCGGAGTAAAGGTTTCAGGGGTTGTGAAGGGCTAAAAAAGTTTGCTATTGTTCTGCTTTCTTGGGGGGGCTCGCAAACGGCTCTTGAAATTTGCTCTAGGGTAGGGTTTAATAGGGGTACCCTCCCCACTCGCTGGGGAAACCAATTAAATGGAAACTGAGTTTAGCGAGTGAAAAGCCGCTAACCACAACGCTCCCCACTCGCTGGGGAAACCAATTAAATGGAAACCATTGAGTCACTCATAGTCCACCAAGCTAGGGTTTACTCCCCACTCGCTGGGGAAACCAATTAAATGGAAACTAGGAACCTGCTTCTTCAAGCTCTACTTCGTCTGCCTCCCCACTCGCTGGGGAAACCAATTAAATGGAAACTCTAAAACTTTCAGTGTTTTACCTTTCATAATTTCTTCTCAGTAGGGGCGTGGCGATCGTTTTGCTTCTCCCCATTCGCTGGGAAACCAATTAAATAGAAACGACTGACTCAGTGATAGGGTCGGGGCGATCGTTTTGCTTCTCCCCATTCGCTGGGGAAATCAATTAAATGGAAATGACTGGCTTAGTGATAGGGCGGGGCGATCGTTTTGCTTCTCCCTATTCGCTGAGAAACCAATTAAATGGAAATGACTGACTCAGTAGGGGCGGGGCGATCGCTAACCCAGGGATTCCTACGCCTGAACGCAAACCCCCGCACGTAACCCCTGAGCCTCCGCTCCTGAGAATTTAGGGTTTAAACCTTAAAATCTAGCCTAATGGGGGTAAGTTCTGGCAAACTTGCTCAAGGTTATCATCATCATTGAGCCATGGACGTGACAAATTTTCCTTGGTTAACCACGATCATCCTCTTTCCGATCGTGGCTGCCCTTGCCATTCCCTTCATTCCTGATAAGGACGGGCGTACCATTCGTTGGTATGCGCTTACCGTGGGGCTGTTAGACTTTGCCCTGGTGCTCTATTCCTTTAGCACCCAATACGACTTTAATAACCCAGACCTGCAAATGGTGGAAAGCTATGCCTGGGTTCCCCAAATTGACTTGAACTGGTCTGTGGGGGCGGATGGTTTGTCCATGCCCTTGATTTTGTTAACGGCTTTTATTACCACCCTGGCGATTCTGGCTTCCTGGCCCGTTACCCTCAAACCTCGCCTCTTTTATTTCCTGCTGCTGGCCATGTATGGCGGGCAAATTGCGGTGTTCGCCGTCCAGGATATGCTGCTCTTTTTCCTGACCTGGGAGTTGGAACTGATTCCGGTCTACCTGTTGCTGGCCATCTGGGGGGGCAAAAAACGGCAGTACGCAGCGACCAAGTTTATTCTCTATACCGCTGGTAGTTCCCTGTTTATCCTGGTGGCGGCCTTTGCCATGGCTTTTTATGGGGATACGGTCACCTTTGATTTTCGGGCGTTGGCGGCTAAGGACTATGCCCTAGGATTCCAGTTTTTGGTCTATGCGGGGTTCCTGGTAGCCTACGGGGTCAAATTGCCGATCATTCCTTTGCATACCTGGTTACCAGATGCCCACGGCGAAGCCACAGCCCCGGTTCACATGTTGCTGGCGGGGATTCTGCTAAAAATGGGGGGTTATGCCCTGATTCGGATGAATGTGGGATTTTTGCCGGAGGTTCATGTACGGGTTGCCCCGGTGCTGATTATTTTGGGGATCATCAATATTATTTATGCGGCCCTCACCTCCTTTGCCCAACGAAACCTGAAACGAAAGATTGCCTATTCGTCCATTTCCCACATGGGCTTTGTGCTGATTGGGATTGCCTCTTTAACGGATTTGGGCATGAGTGGGGCAATTTTACAGATGATTTCCCACGGTTTAATTGGGGCGAGTTTGTTCTTCCTAGTGGGAGCCACCTACGATCGGACTCACACCCTAATGTTGGATGAAATGGGGGGTGTGGGACAAAAGATGCGTAAGATTTTCGCCCTCTGGACGGCCTGTTCTTTGGCTTCTTTAGCTCTGCCAGGAATGAGCGGTTTTGTGGCGGAATTAATGGTTTTTGTGGGCTTTGCCACCAGTGATGCCTATAGCCTTCCCTTCCGCATTATTGGGGTAACTTTGGCAGCGGTGGGGGTCATTTTAACCCCGATTTATCTGTTGTCGATGTTGCGGGAAATCTTCTACGGCCCAGAAAACCAGGAACTCACATCTCACGAAGTTTTAGTGGATGCAGAGCCGCGAGAAATGTATATCATCGCCTGCCTCCTGATCCCAATTCTGGGGATTGGGTTATATCCCAAATTAGCCACCCAAATTTACGATGCAACCTCCAAGGAAATCACCGCCCACTTGCGATCGGTGACCCCCAGTTTAATGGAGCCATCGGCGGATCTAGCGCAATGGATTAACCCTAGGTTAGCCTTTGCAGAAGCACCGGCATTAGGGGACAGGTTATAGGGAATAGGGTTGAGTTTTGAGTTTTGAGTTTTCAGGTTATTTGGTAAGTTACTGGAAAGACTCGAAATAGAACAAATTTCTAGCTCAATGCTGGCACAAAAGGATCCTATGACCTCACTCTTTTCTAATGACTAAACTCCTAACCCCTATTCCCTATTCCCTAACCCCTAACTCAAAACTCAACCCTCAAAACTCAAAACTTCTCCTATGTTTACTTCCGATCTCATTCTCTGGTCGATCGTTTATGTGCTGGGGTTGGGGGCTACGGCGATCGGTGGGGGGTGGGGCGGTGTGCCTCTGTCTACGTTGATCCTCTCTTTGGGGTGTGTGGGGGCAGCGGCGATCGTTCCTCGGCGGTGGGTTGGTGGGCCTCGTGCCCTGAGTTGGTTGGTTGCGGGGGCGATCGTTTGGGCGGCGGCGCTGAATTTGTCCTGGCAAACTCCTCGTCCCAGTGGCCAGGATATTAGTGTTTATTTGCGGCAAAGGGAGGATCCTAGCCTGACGGTGGAGGGACGGATTCGCAGTATTCCTACCCTCAATGCCAGCGATCGGGTGCGGTTTGAGTTGAAAGTTAGCCAAGTGCTGGAGGGGGGGCAGGGGGATCAATCCACCTCAGAAACGCCGATGGAGGGCTGTCTGTATACCACGGTGCCGATCCTCCAAGGGACAGGACTGCAAGAGGGGCAACGGGTGCGGGTGACGGGTCGAGGGTATGAACCCAAACCGGCGAATAATCCAGCGGGGTTTGATTTCCAACAGTATTTGGCTCGCCAGGGCTGTTTTGCGGGGCTGAGTGGCCAAACCGTTACCCTCCTGGATGGGGATCCGCTGCCCTTGGGCTGGTGGACGTTGCGCCAACGCATTCTCAAAGCTCAGGTGGGGGCGTTGGGCAGTCCCTATGGAACCCTGGTCAGTGCCATGGTGATGGGGAGTCAGGCGGTGGATTTGCCCCCCAAGGTACGCCAAGACTTTGCCCAGACGGGGTTAGCCCACACGATCGCTGCTTCTGGGTTTCATGTCACCTTACTAATTGGCTGTGTCCTCTGGCTCACCCAGGGACGATCGCCATTGCTCCAAGGTATGAGCGGGTTCCTCTCCCTGTTAGGTTTTTTGGGTTTAACGGGGCCCCAGCCTTCCATTGTGCGGGCGGTGATTATGGGTAGTGCGGGGTTGTTGGGCTTGGTATTGCAGCGTCGCGCTAAACCCCTCGGCATTTTAAGTCTGGCGGGGATTCTCCTTTTATTGATCCGCCCCCTCTGGATTTGGGACTTGGGGTTTCAGTTAAGCTTTTTAGCTACCTTTGGGCTGATTACCACTGCGACCCCCCTGAGTCAACGCCTAGATTTTTTGCCGCCCCGCCTTTCTAGCCTGTTATCCGTGCCGATCGCTGCCATGATTTGGACATTGCCGATCCTGCTCTACCAGTTTGGCGTGTTTTCTCCCTACAGTCTGGCGGTGAATATCCTTGCCACTCCCTTGGTGATTGTCCTTAGTTTAGGGGGAATGCTCAGCGGTCTAGGGGCGATCGTTTCCATTCCCCTGGGGACAGTCTTAGCCCAAATCCTCTACTGGCCAGTCAAACTCCTCTTTTTAATGGTAGAGGTGTGTTTAGCCCTGCCCGGCTCCAACTGGGCGGTGGGGAGCATTAGCCTGTGGCAATTGATCGCCCTTTACGGTTTGTTCTTGCTCCTGTGGCGCTATCCCTTTGCCCCTAGTCAGCGGCAGGGCCAGCGGGGGATTCGCTGGGTTGTGGTGGGGGTATCCATCGCCCTAGCCCTGGTTCCCAATCGCTACAGTCAAACCAGACTCAGCCAAGTAACGATCGTCGCAGGGAGTAATCCTCCCGTAGTCGTGATTCAAAATCGGGGTCAAGCCGCGATCGTCAACAGTGGGGGGGAAGATACGGTGCGCTATACCCTCTTGCCCTACCTCCAAGCTCAGGGGGTGAACCGCTTAACCTGGGCTGTCTCTAGCCAGGGCAACGCTGCAAACCGGGATGGTTGGTTACGGCTGTGGCAGAGCCTCCCCGTCGATCGTTTTTTTAACCCCCTGACCGCTCCTAACCCCAAAAATACCTCCTCAGAACGCTGGAACCGAGAAGCCCTGGAAACCGCCCTCACCTCCCAAAATGCAGCGATCGAGACCTGGACGTGTGCCCAATCCCAAAACCCTCCATCCCCCTGTACCCCTGACCTAGCCTTAGGACACTGGCAGTTAAGCCTCCTTCGAGCCGACGGCAGTTTATGGGCACTGTGGGATCATCCCAAATCCAGCCCTCAGACCGATCGCACCCTCTTAGGATTTTTTCTACTCGATCCGATCGCCCAAGGGGACTTATGGGCTTACATCAGCACTCTGAATTTGCAGAACTCAGGGCAAGATCCCCCCTGGCTCTGGTGGACAGGGGAACCCCTCAGCCCTCAACTTCTGGAAGTGCCGTGGCAATGGGTAGCGGCCAGTGCATTTCAACTCAAACCGGAAACGATCGCTCCTGTGCAACAACGAGCCATTCCCCTGTATTGGACAGGCAAAGACGGCGCATTACAATGGCAACCGGACAGCGGCATTCAGCCTACCCTGGGACTAAACGATCTGGATTGATGGCTCCAACGTAACCTGAACTTCTCCCATCCCTACGACTGGGCTGCCTTCACGATCGTTGGCAGTGCGTGGTAAACTCATCCTTAAGATTGAGGATTTATCCCATGAAACATATTCGCTTTGACTGGGCTATCAAAAAGATTCTGCGAGATAAAGTTAACTTTGTCATTTTAGAAGGATTTCTGACAGAGTTAATTGGGAATCCCATCACGATCGAGTCCATTCTAGAAAGTGAAAGCAATAAATTTGCCGAAGATAGTAAGTTTAACCGAGTTGATATTCTGGCGCGTAGTAGTGACGGCAAACTGGTACTCATTGAAGTCCAAAATAGTACTGAGCAAGACTACTTTCATCGAATGCTTTACGGTACATCTTCCTTAATTGCAGAATATTTGAACCAAGGAGAGCCCTACGGCAATGTTAAAAAAGTATATTCCATCAACATTGTCTACTTTTCCCTCGGTCGCGGCGATGATTATGTTTATGAAGGACGGATTGATTTTCGGGGACGGCATCTAAACGATCGCTTAGAACTCTCCACTAACCAACAGGAATTATTTAAGATTCAGAACATCTATCAAATCTTCCCTCAGTATTATGTACTACGGGTTAATAAGTTCGACGATCAAACTAGGGATAATCTGGATGAATGGATTTACTTTCTTAAAAATAGCAAGATTGAAGATAGATTTTTGGCAAAGGGATTAGCAGAAGCTAAAGAGCGGTTACGGGAAGAAAATCTAGAAGCAACTGATCGTGAAGCCTATCGACAATTCCTCAAAGATAGACAGTATGAAATTAGTATTTTAGCCAGTACACGGGCAGAAGCAGAGTTGGAAGGTTTGAGAAAAGGTATTGCACAGGGAATTGAGCAAGGCATCGAGCGGGGAATCGAGCAGGGCATCGAGCAGGGTCAAAGGCTTCAACAAATTCAGATTGCCCAGAGCTTAAAACGATCGGGTAGTCCAGTAGAGTTTATTGCGGAGGTCACCGGCTTAACGATCGCTGAGGTGGAAGCACTCTA
>DALYGI010000086.1:0-3554 GCA_031971595.1 Prochlorotrichaceae cyanobacterium CTOTU29312 | reverse complement strand
GTGGGATCATTTGAGGACGATATCCGTATGATCTCAGTCTCATCTGATGTTTCCGACCGCTCCAGAAACGAAAGACTGCACGGGCTTGATCCTGGTCATAGCGATCGTTGATTCTTCCTTTTTCCTTCTTTAACGTTCATGACTGATGCTGACCTTGTACTATAGCCCCCTCTCCCCCAACGCCCGCCGGGTGTGGGTTTGTCTCCTAGAAAAACAACTAGACTTCCAGTTAAAGCCCCTCATCCTCAAAGGCGATCAACGGCAGCCGGAGTTTATCGCGCTTAATCCCTTTCAACAAATTCCCGTCCTCGTAGAAGATGGCTTTCGGGTGGTGGAATCCCTCGCCATTCTGGACTACCTGGAAGCCCGCTACCCCCATCCCTGTTTTGTGCCCACCGATCCCCACCGTCTGGCGATCGTTCGCATGGTGGAGCAACTAACGGATCAAAAGCTGCTGTACACCCTAGGCAGTTTAATTTCTACCCCCTCCTCCGCCGAAGTCCATCAGCGATCGTTAGCGATCGTCACCCGTACCCTCACCTTTTGGGATCAACTCCTGGGCACCGATCCCTATTTTGGTGGCCCTGTTTTGAGTCTAGGGGATATTGTGGCCGGAACGACCCTGCCCCTGTTTGTCCGCCTGGGTATTGACCTGACCCCCGCCCTCCAGCAGTGGCACGATCGATTACAACAACGATCGGCCTGGCAACAAACCGAATTAAGCGATGCCGCTTGGCGAGAGTTTAAGCGCCGGATTTCCGTTTTGATGTTGATGGCCAAAAGACGATGCTCAAATTAATTAATAATTATTAATTATTAATTGATAACCTATTGTACTAGATTTGCTAAATATTCTAAGGCTCCGTATAGTGTGTTTATCTTGTCGATCGTATAGTTTTGAGTGTCTTTGGTGAATAAGTCTGTGCATAAGTAGCCAAATTGCCATAGGTTACCATCTGTTACAACTCCATAGACCGGGTTTTCTGGATCGTTGTTGATTTTTTGTGATGCTACCAGTTCTGCTAAACATTGTCCCCAGCCTTGTTCAAAGTCGTTCCTTTTAGCTTCAACAATAATCAGGATTGGGGTATCAAGCACTGTTTTCCCTAATGCCGATCGCTTGGAAAACATATAGTCTGGTGTGCCGGACAAGATTTCATCAAAAGCGATCGATTTCTGGATCCAAAATGAATAGTTTTGACTATGGTTTTTATAAACAGCCCTGAGTAAGGGTGAAATGATCAATTCGCTGCGGGCTGCTTCGGAGGCAAAAACATCAATATATTCTTGATTAAATTCAAATTCTTCAATCAGGGATTGGGGAACGGGAACCTCAAGCGGCTGGATAAATGCTTTTTCAATGTATCTGATGTTATAAGTTTTTTGAACATCAGAGATGGTTTTGAATTGACTAAATGACATGGATTTTAATTGAGAATTAGGAATTAGGAATTAAGAATTGGAGGTTATTTTTTAGGGATTTCTATGTTGGATTTTAGGATGGAGACTAGGAGCTTTAAGGAATTACTTTACTTGAATCACAAAGAGAAATAATTTGGTTTATAAAAGCTTTTAATTCTGGACAAGCTTGAATGGCAAGCATCAAATCTTCTTTCTCTAAAATTTTTTTGCCATGAATAGGCTTGTTATAATCTTCCTTCACCTTTCCTAGGTGAAAGATTTCCTTAAGATGGAAGGCAGGTGGTTTATTATGATTCACAGTTTCAGGACTAACACTGGGTACAGAGCGATTATGTTTTGCTATTTTTTGAATAGTTGACCAGTATGGAAGAAGCCATGCTTCAAAATCATGTAGTGCTGCGTGTGGATAAAATTGGGGATTATTACCAACCCAATCCATCATTTTAGTTTTGGCATCTTTTGCATCTTTAAAGTCTTTGGTGCCTGTATAAACATCTGTTAGGGCAATCACGGCATCATAAGCACTCTGACCAGATAGAAGATTTTCAACTAGACGCTTAAGTTTGCCTTCTTTAGGAATTCGACCGTCTTGTGGAATAAATTTGATTTGTGGCATTTTTCCCGCTAAACGAGTTTGGAGAAAATCACGCAATTTCGCTCTAAAAGCTACCTCAGTGGTTCCCTCTACTAAGATGGCAATTTTCATGGACGACCTCCCATTAAGTTCATTGCCCAAACTTGATCAAGGCTATATTCCTCCAACCATTTAGACAAATCAAGCGTATCCGCCCAAGTCATTTTTGCCTCACCTTCTTCAAGGTCACAGATTAAAATTTCATGGGGTTCAAGAAATCTGATGAGTCGATCTGAATGAGTTGCTACGATAAGTTGTGTATATTTTGAAGCTTCTCTCATCAAATATACTAAATGCCTCAAAAGCTCAGGATGTAAGCTAACTTCTGGCTCATCTATTAACGTAATTGTCGTCAAACCCTGGCTTTGCAGAAGGGTCACCAACCAAAGGAAACGCAGTGTTCCTTCCGATAACTCATGCACATAGATGGGTTGAGAGAAGTTTTTGTCCGTCCAAGTCATGGAAATAGTTCCAGCAGCAACTGGAGGAAAATTTAATCTCTCAAAATCTGGAAATGCTGTAGAAATCACATCCTCTACCATTTCAAACCGATCTCTATCTGATTCTCTTAGGTCATATAAACAAGAAACTAAATTTTCACCGCTTGCTCCCGGAAGCTTGGCTGGACGCATGGGCTGGGGTAAGCGAATTGGGCTTTTCTCAGAAACATCAAGCGCCCCATAATAGGTGCAGGAGGCAAGACTTTTTCTCAAGTTCTCAGGTTCACGGTACATTTTAGGAACTTGGGAGAGAGAGGTTTCTAGGTAATTATGATCCCAATTTGGTCTGAGTAGTTTAAAATCTTCTTGACTAAAATATTTGATATCTAAACCCAAAGATTCAATATATTTGAATGGCTCAGGTGAATTTTGATTTTTTTGCTGTGTCAAACTCTCTTCCTGAATTTGATAAGATAAACTTTTGGGTGATAGGGTTAAACCATACTTTAATGGCCCCCTTTCGGGTACTGCCATTGATGCAGTCATTCTAAGCTCATGGGCTTTACCTCTGGTTAAAATCTCATTTAATCCACCTTTAGATTGTAATGTCTCTTGCAACTTACCATTGGCTGAAGCCGCTAGTGTGGAAAGAACATCCAAGAATGAAGTTTTTCCTGCTCCATTTGCCCCTATCATAACAATAAGATCTCTCATCTCAATGTCAATTTGTTGAAGGCGGCGAAAGCCACTGATGGATATATTTTCAAACCTATTCATATAGCTACCATTACCCCTGAAATTTAGCTAATAGCCGTCAGTGCTTTCTAAGTTTTGTCATCTAGGGAGTAGGAAACTTTTCTATTCCTTTAAAAACGCCACTAACTCTTCCACTTTCTGCCAACCGGCTCCACTGGCCAAAATCGATCGGGCTTGGTCGATGCCTGCCGCGAGGGAGGGTACGGCTTGACCGACTTGGAGCGCAAAGGCACTGTTGAGGATCACTGCTTCCTGCTGGGCTAGGCTGCCTTTCCCCTGTAAAACGGCTTTGAGAATAGCGG
>DALYGI010000085.1:0-12413 GCA_031971595.1 Prochlorotrichaceae cyanobacterium CTOTU29312 | reverse complement strand
GACTTTGATAACATTAGAAGGGACGATCGGTTTCAAGCTTTGATTAATGTAACGGAGTTAAGCAACTGTGAAAACATTTAAAACATATTTAACGATCGAGTATGACTAAACGCGAAAAGCTATGGAAAAAAGCAACAGAAAGCCCTCAAAATCTCTCTTTCGATGAATTTGAGACGTTGCTGAGACAAATGGAGTGGACATTCGATCGTCAGAAAGGAAGCCATCGCTTGTGGTATTCACCCCGTGGTCAGGTTCTGCCCATTCAGCCTCGTAAAGATGGCAAAGCAAAGGTTTATCAAGTACAGCAATTTCTGAACTATCACCAAGGTAATCCGTAATGTCTTTAGAAAATTATGATTTTGATGGTTTTGTCATTAATTTATATTTTGATGAGCAACAAGATTGGCTCGCTCATTTTCAAGAACTGCCTCATATTTCTGCTTTCGGGGATACTCCACAGGATGCTTTAGAAGAATTGAAAATTGCATGGGAATTAGTTAAAGAATCCTATCGAGATCGGCAGGAACCCATTCCCCTGGCACCAAGTCGGCAGACGGTTTTGCTCTAGTCTCCATAAAAAAAGAAGGCAGTGAACCAATGTCCCTACCTTCCATCTTTAAGTTAAGGTTCACAGAAACCTGAACTAGACCCAACGATCGTCCTAAGCGATCGCTGCCATTTTCACATCACTGGTGTTCAGCAAGTCCTGTAACTCTTCTGCGTCAACGGTTTCCCGCTCCACTAACATTTGAGCCAGTCTATCTAACACGGCCCGGTTCGTGACTAGCACATCCTTCGCCCGACGATAGGCCACGTCCACCAACTGACGCACTTCATCATCGATCGTTGCGGCGGTTTCTTCAGAAAAATCCCGCTCTGCGGCAATTTCCCGACCGAGGAACATATTGCCCTGTTGACGACCGAGGGCTACGGGGCCGAGTTTTTCGCTCATGCCAAAGCGGGTAATCATTTGGCGGGCCACCCGTGCGACCTGTTGCAGGTCGTTGGATGCGCCAGTGGTTACTTCTTCTTCGCCAAACACAATCTCTTCCGCCAGACGACCCCCTAGGGCTACTGCCATTTGATTGTGTAGGTAGGAACGGGAATAGAGCCCGGATTCCATGCGCTCTTCGCTGGGGGTGAACCAGGTTAAGCCACCGGCCCGACCGCGAGGAATAATGCTGATTTTTTGCACGGGGTCGTAGTCTGGCATCAGCGCCCCCACTAAAGCATGACCCGCTTCGTGGTAGGCCACTAATTGCTTGCGCTTCTCGCTCATCACCCGATCCTTCTTCTCCGGCCCCGCTAGGACGCGATCGATCGCATCGTTGACCTCATCCATGGAGATTTCCGTGAGGTTACGACGGGCTGCTAAAATCGCGGCTTCGTTGAGCAGGTTGGATAGATCCGCGCCGGTAAACCCAGGAGTCCGACGGGCAATTTTCTCTAGATCCACATCCGCAGAAAGGGTTTTGCCACGGGAATGGACGTTGAGGATTTCTAAGCGACCGGCATAGTCGGGACGATCGACCACCACCTGACGATCGAAACGACCGGGACGCAGGAGGGCGGCATCCAACACATCGGGACGGTTGGTAGCGGCGATGATAATAATGCCGGTATTCCCTTCAAAGCCGTCCATTTCCGTGAGTAACTGGTTCAGGGTTTGCTCCCGTTCATCGTTACCGCCGCCGAGACCGGCCCCCCGCTGACGACCCACCGCGTCAATTTCATCGATGAAGACAATACAGGGCGCATTGCCTTTAGCTTGCTCAAAGAGATCCCGAACGCGGGAAGCCCCAACCCCCACGAACATTTCCACAAATTCCGAACCGGAAATAGAGAAGAAAGGTACGCCAGCTTCCCCGGCAACCGCACGGGCTAACAGGGTTTTACCCGTCCCTGGCGGCCCCACCAGCAGCACCCCCTTAGGAATTTTGGCCCCAACCGCCGTAAAGCGATCGGCATTTTTGAGGAAATCCACCACTTCCGCCAATTCCAACTTGGCTTGGTCAATCCCTGCCACATCCCCAAAGGTAACTTGGGTTTGGGGTTCCATTTGCACCCGTGCCTTAGACTTGCCAAAATTCATGGCTTGGTTGCCTGGCCCACCCTGAGCGCGGCGTAACAGGAAAAATAGACCCACCAATAAAAGGAAAGGAATCAAAAAGCTGCTGAGAGCCCGCAACAGGACATTATCGTTCCCCTGGGGACGAACGGAAATATCCACATTATGATCCGTCAAAATGTTGAGCAACTCTGGATCATTAGGCAGATTCACCTCCACCTTAGTCCCATCATTGGCCGTAACCAACGCTTGGGTGCGATCGGGGCTGATACTGACCTTGGCCACCTGGCCCTTATCCACCTGTTGAATAAACTCGCTGTAGCGCCAGGTTTGTAGCGTAGGCGCTTGGCGATCAAAAAAAGCCGTTCCTAAAGCAACCACCACGATCGCCAGCAGGATATACAGCCCTGCGTTTCTCCATCGTTTTTTCACCGCAGCTATCCTCCACAGTTCTTGCGATTACGAATTGTTAAATTATATTAACGCAAATCTCAGAATCCCGCTTAAAGCTTTGGAAATTAGTGGTGAGTGATTAGTGGTGAGTGGCTAGTGGTTAGTGGTCAGTGGTCAGTAGTAGCCTCTCTGCTCTTCCTGGTCTAACAAGTGACACTCACCACTTATGACCAGGTACCTCAAAACTCAAAACTCAAAACTCAAAACTCAACCCTATCCCCTATCCCCTGTCCCCTGTCCCCTATTCCCTATCCCCTATCCCCTATTCCCTATCCCCGATTACCCTATAACCTGTTCCCTATCATGAGGAGTAAATATGGGTTTAGTGAGCCAATCGCAGCTAATTGAACACGGACAGAAGGGCGCATTGATTAGTTTTCCCACGGATACGGTGCCTGCTCTGGCAGTGCGGCCCGATCGTTCTGGGGTGTTGTTTGAAGCGAAGGCCCGATCGGTAGAGAAACCGCTGATTTTAATGGGGGCCGATCGGGAGGATTTTAGGCCCTATTGGCAAGGATCGGCGGCGGAAATAGCTCTGTGGGAAGGGGTGATGGCGGTCTACTGGCCGGGGCCATTAACCTTGGTGTTGCCCATTGATCACCCCCACGGCGGGATCATGAATCCCCAAAATCCCACAACGTTAGGGTTTCGTATTCCCAATCACCCCCAAGCCTTGGCCATTTTACGGGAGACCGGCCCCCTGGCTACCACTAGCGCCAACCGATCGGGGGAACCGGCCCTGACGGATTTGGCAGAGATTGCGATCGCTTTCCCCCAAGCCCAAGTGTTGGATCGGGGGGCTCCCCCTGGCTCTGGGGTTGCCTCGACGGTGGTGCAATGGTGGAACCAGGGCTGGCAGGTGCTCCGATCGGGGGCGGTTGTCCCGAATTTACCCCATTTAACGGGTTTCACGGCACCCTAAACTTTCACGGGTGGATACGCCGGTTTCGGGGTTAATGCCCGCAGCCCTTTGGCAAAGGAGGGACACTTGGAAACGATCGAGGAGGGTACGGGAAAAATCTGCGCCGGTAATGTCTGCGCCGTCAAAACTCGTCCCTGGGGCGATCGCATCGGTGAAGATAACATTGCTTAAATTAGCGTCTGTGAACAAGACCCGATCGGCGAAGGATTCCGATAAATTAGCCCCTTCCAGGTTGGCTTGGACAAAGGAGGCTTTGGTGAGAATGCTGCCCCTAAGATCCGTATGGGTAAAGTTCGCTTGACGCATCTCTGCCCCGGCCAGGGAAGTGCCTTCTAAATCCCGAAAGGAGAAGTCCTGACCACTTAAGTCGGAAAGGGTGTAATTGATGGTGCGATCTTGGGCGTGGGCGGCGGGGCAACCGAGACAGAACCAGCAGGCCAGCAACACCCCTAACCCGAAACTTACAGTCCAGAAACTTACAGTCCACCGGAAAAATGGTTGCTTAGGAGGATGTTGAACTGTAGATGTACTCATGAGTTACTCCAGATGAAAAAATGCTGCTTTGAGGAGGGCGCTGTATTGACTTCGTAGGATTGACTTCAAGGGGCCACTCTAGAAACCGAGTCTATCTTCCCAAACTTTGGAACGAATTTGAATGTTTAGATCTTTACTTCTTGACCTAGAAAGTCCGCAGCAACCAGAACCACAGTCCCGTAAACATCCCCCCCAGAAAACTGAAGAGCAGCCAAAACCCTAGGGGCAAAGCGATCGATCGTAAGTTCAAAAATTGCAGGATCACGACACTCGGATTTTGAGCGCTCACGATCGCAACGATCGCCAAGAGCACCATCAAAAATCCCAGGAGGGGGAGGGCATAAAGCGCGAATTTCATGGGGTTAGGGGCAGATGACTTTTATGGCGCAACAATGTCTCAAAGTCTGAGGCGGAAACGGGGGGACTAAATAAATAGCCCTGAATGGCATCGCAATGGTGTTCCCGCAGGAAATTCAATTCATTTTCCTTTTCGACCCCTTCCGCCACCACCTCTAACCGCAGTTCTTTGGCCATGCGTAGGGTGGCTCGCACAATGGCCTGATTCCGATCGTTGTTTTCCATGCCCCGAATAAAGGACTGATCAATCTTGAGAATATCTAGGGGAAACTGCTGAAGGTAGGCCAGGGAGGAAAACCCGGTACCAAAATCATCCAAGGCAATACGAATCCCCAAATCTTGAATCGATCGCAGGATTTCTGCCGCGATGGCCGGATTCTTGACCAGACTGGTTTCTGTAATTTCTAATTCGATCCAGTCCGGTGAGAGGGGAACCCCATTTAAAACATTGAGGATATTACCCACCAGATCCGATCGGTTAAATTGGGTGGCAGAAAGGTTAACGGAAATCTTAATTAAGGGTAGTTCTTCCCGCTGCCATCGGTGCAAATCTAAACAGGCCTGTTGTAGCACCCAATCATCAATGTCACCAATTAAATCAATCTCTTCCGCCAGGGGAATAAAAATGCTGGGGGAGATGGGGCCTCGCTCTGGGTGGAACCACCGGAGGAGCGCTTCTGCGCCAATGATATGGCCATTTTTAAGGCTGATCCGGGGTTGATAATAAACTTGAAATTCTTGATGTTGGAGCGCTCGGCGTAGATCTGGTTCTAGGGATAAGCGATCGAGGGTTTCCCGATCCTGATCCAGGTTATAAATGGAAATCTGGTTGCCACTTTCCCGTTTGGCACGGTTCATGGCGATGCTGGCCCGCTTAATGAGGGTTTCAATATCCTTACCATCGGTGGGGTAATGGGCCAGACCTAAGCTGCTGCTCAGTTGTACCCGGTTGTGTTCAATATTGACGGGAACCCCTAAAGCCTTAATGCACTCATGGGCCACCGACAGGGCTTCGGAGATATCCCCCCGATCGAGCAAAACCACAAACTGATCGCCGGTGATCCGGGCCAGGGTATCTTGACTGTTCAAACAACCGCGGAGGGAATGGGCAACGTGCTGCAAGACCTTATCACCGATGCGATACCCCAGGGACTCGTTAATCCGGTTAAAGCGATCGAGACCGATGGATAAAATAATCAGTTCGTGGTTTTGGGCAATAGTCCCCTGGCTGAGGGCTTGAAATTGATCCTGAAGGGAGAGGCGATTGGGGAGCCCGGTAAGGCTATCGGAGTAGAGGGTGGCTTCTAGGAGGCGCTTGGCTTTAGTGAGTTCCGTTTCATATTGCTTGCGCCGCTTCAGACGGCTCCAAATTGCGCTACGGAGTTCTTCTGTGGTAAAGGGCTTGGTAATGTAATCATCCGCCCCCAAATCCATGCCCCGCCGCTGATCCCCCCGACTCGATCGGGCTGTGAGAAAAATAAAGGGAATATTAAACGTCCGAGGATCCCGGCGCAGGGTTTCCAGCACAGAAAAACCGTCCAGATCGGGCAACGACACATCACAGATCACCAAATCAGGTTCACATTGAAGGGTTTGCTCTATCCCTCGACGGGCATTTTCTGCCTCCAGCATTTGAAAGCCATCTGCCTCTAGCAACTTAATAACATTAAGCCGTAAAGCAGATTCGTCCTCTATGATTAAAATTTTGGGCATGGTAGTAGAGAACTTGACCCTAGGGCAACCACGGGAATTGACGGAAGTTAGGGTGGCGTTTTTCTAGGAATGCTTGCTTCCCTTCATTCCCCTCTTCACTCATATAGTATAGTAATGTTGCGTTGCCTGCTAACTCTTGCAAACCGGCCTGGCCATCACAATCGGCGTTAAAGGCTGCTTTGAGGCACCGAATGGCAATGGGGCTTTTCTCTAAAATCTCTAGAGCCCATTGGATCCCTGTTTCCTCTAAGGCTGCAATGGGGACTACCGTATTGACTAGCCCCATCTCTAGGGCTTCTGTGGCCCCGTATTGACGACAGAGGAACCAAATTTCCCGTGCTTTTTTTTGCCCGACAATTCTCGCTAGGTAACTGGCTCCAAATCCCCCATCAAAACTGCCTACCTTTGGCCCGGTTTGCCCAAAAATTGCATTGTCCGCAGCGATCGTTAGGTCACAGATTAAATGCAACACATGACCTCCACCGATGGCATAGCCCGCCACCAAGGCAATAACCACCTTGGGCATGGAGCGGATAAGCCGTTGTAAATCTAAAACATTGAGGCGAGGAACCCCCTGTTCATCCACATAGCCCGCCTGCCCTCTCACGCTTTGATCGCCGCCGGAACAAAAGGCATATTTCCCATCGGTGTGGGGGCCAAAGCCTGTGAATAAAATGACCCCGATCCGGCTATCTTCACGGGCATTGGCAAAAGCATCGTATAACTCCACCACGGTTTTTGGACGAAAAGCATTGCGTTTGTGGGGGCGATTAATCGTTATCCGCGCAATTCCTGCTTCTGATTTGTCGTATAAAATATCTTCATAGGATTTAACGGGGATCCAGTCTACCATAAGAGTTATGGATGGTAAGTTATAAGGTAATGAGGGGCGAACGGGACAGCGTTAATCTCGTTCCGTAAAATTCTGAGGGCTAATCTAATAATTTATAGGCAATGGGATCAGATGTCTAGTCTTAAAGCGGGATAAATCAGGCTAAAACGATTCGGCTACCAACGTAAGGCGGAATAAAATGGACTGGTAGATCGGCTGAAACCCTTGCAGGCTGCGATCGTCTCTGTGTAGGAGTTTTCGCCTTAAGTTGATACCCCTTTATTTCAAAATAGATTTCACTTTTTTTGACTTCGACACCACTTTTAGTCAGATAGTGACGAATAAATTCGGTTAAGTCATCCTTGAGCAATTCCTCCATGGGTTTCCAATACTTAGTATGCACTGATTCTTGAGAATCTATATGGATTTTCATAAAGAAGTAATTGCGAATCAGATCTGCTTGGCTGAGAGGTCTACCTTTAGCATTCAGACTTTCAAAAACTAAATAAGGGTCATCATCAGCACTCAAAACAACGCTAACCAGAGAAAGATTATTACAGATAATATTTTTGATTTTCTGAAGCTCTAATAATGGTTTCTTTGACTGAAGCTTTTTCTCAAAAAAACGATAACATTCTAAAATAGAACTTTGATTTTCTTGAGATTCTGAACGGATGATTTTATAAAATACTTCACGATCGACTTGGGTAGGTTGTAGCTTGTAATGATCCGGGCCTTCTTCATAACGATTGACTAAAAAGCGATCGTCAATTTCTAAGGCTAACTTTTCTTCTAACTGTTTAGCCGTATCCCTGAGAGCAGCAAGCAATATAAAAATGGTTGTTAATCGTTGTTGTCCGTCAATTAAGACATATTTGCTTACGCCATGGGGTACAGCAGTAGTCGGCATAGTTACAATCGATCCCATGAAATGGGGACGGGGATTATCCACTTCACAGAGATCCATTAAGTCATCCCATAGAGCCTGCCATTCGTTTTTCTTCCAGCTATAGGGTCTCTGAAAAAGGGGGACTAGGTACTGCTGAGTTCCCTCAATAATTTTCTGTAATTTAGTTTCCGAAGCTTGCATTGATGTCTATCTCCTCTCGTTTTCCATAGGTTGATCCCCTGATCTGTCTTCTCAACTGTGAATGAACAGAAAAGGGGATCAGGATTCATGAATTGCTCGATCGCTTCCCTAGGCAAATCGCTTCAAGATCGCTTCGGCAAACTCTGAACATTTCAATGGCACTTCCACCGCAGGTTCCATTAAACGGGCTAAATCATAGGTCACCTCACGGTTAACGATCGCTTGGGCTAATCCATCAGTGATCAAATCCGCCGCTTCCTGCCAGCCCATATATTCCAACATCATCACCCCAGACAAAATTAAAGAACCGGGGTTCACCCGATCGAGTCCGGCGTGTTTGGGGGCTGTACCATGGGTTGCTTCAAAAATAGCGCAGGTATCCCCAATATTTGCCCCTGGAGCCATCCCTAATCCCCCCACGATCGCTGCTGCCGCATCGGATAAATAATCACCGTTGAGGTTCATGGTGGCGAGAATGGAATACTCTCCGGGACGGGTTTGGATCTGTTGGAAAATACTATCCGCAATCCGATCGTTGACCATCACTTTGGTTTTCCATTGTCCTTGGCCGTGGGTGTCCCAAATGGCATCTAAAACCCCTTGGACTTCCTGACAAATGCCCTCCTTCTTCTCTGGGGTTAAATTGTTATAACCCGGATCGATTTTCTGGGCATTACCTTCGATGGATAGGTCAGGATTTGCCTCTTTGTTGCCTAAAATCCAGGACTCCCGCTCCGTAATGCAGTCCGCCCGAAATTCCGTCGTGGCCAACTCATAGCCCCAATCCCGAAAAGCCCCTTCTGTATATTTCATAATGTTACCCTTATGGACTAAGGTAACCATTTGTTTGGCGGGGGGTAACCGTAGGGCGTGTTGCATTGCACGGCGAACTAGGCGTTGGGTTCCTGTTTTACTAATGGGCTTAATGCCAATGCCAGAATCTAGGCGAATTTGTTTCCCCTTATGCTCTGGTGTGTTGGGAATGAGGTCAGAATTTAAGAGTTCAATCAGCTTCGCTGCCGTAGGGCTATTGGCTTTCCATTCAATGCCCAAATAAATATCTTCCGTGTTTTCCCGATAAACAATCACATCCAACTCTTCCGGGCTGCGGTGAGGGGATGGGGTACCGCTGTAATATCGACAGGGGCGCACACAGGCATAGAGATCAAAAATTTGCCGCAACGCCACATTGAGCGATCGAATTCCCCCCCCGATGGGAGTGGTTAACGGCCCTTTAATAGCCACCCCAAATTCTCGAATAGCCGTGAGGGTATCCTCCGGCAAGTATTGATACGTGCCATACTGATCGCAGGCTTCATCCCCCGCATAGACTTTGAACCAGGTAATTTTACGCTTACCCCCATAGGCACGTTCAACCGCCGCATCTAAAACCCGTTGGGTTGCGGGCCACAAATCTACCCCCGTGCCATCTCCCCGGATAAAGGGAATAATCGGATTATCAGGCACAATGGGCTGCCCCTGATCAAAGGTAATCTTTTCTCCAACGGTGGGCGGTGTAATTTTCTCGTAGGTCATAGGTCTTCTGAAGCCATTTTGAAGGGAAACCTAAACGCCAAACGTCGCCTAGGCAATGACTGATTAGAATATCTCACTTTTGAGGATAGCCCCCCCCTCAGCAAAGAATTCTTAACTCTTGAACGGAAGAGGACTAACTCAAAACTCAAAACTCAAAACTCAAAACTCAAAACTATTCCCTGTAACCTGTCCCCTATCTTGGATTACACTGGGTTCACCCTGCCGAGGTTGACCTATGCACCGTTGTAACCTAATTGCCCCTGCCAAAATTAATCTCTATCTGGAAATTCTAGGCGATCGTTCTGATGGCTTTCATGAGTTGGCCATGGTGATGCAAACCACGGGTCTGGGCGATCGGGTGGAACTGGCTCTGGTGGGTACCCAGGCGATGCAGGTGCTTTGTCACCACCCGGAGGTGCCCCAGGATGCCAGTAACCTTGCCTACCGGGCGGCGGAATTGATGGCAAAATCTTTTCCCAGTGCCTATGCTCGCTATGGGGGAGCCCGCATTACCATCGACAAACGGATTCCCATCGGTGCGGGGTTAGCGGGGGGATCCAGTAACGCGGCGGCGGTTTTGGTGGGGTTAGATCTGCTCTGGGATTTAGGGCTAACGAAAGGGGAATTACAGGATATTGGGGCCAAGTTGGGATCGGATGTGCCCTTTTGTATTGCGGGGGGAACCCTCTTGGCTACGGGACGGGGTGAGCAATTGTCTCCTTTGCCGGATTTGGATGGGGTGCCCCTGGTTTTAGCGAAATATCGGAGTCTCTCGGTGTCCACGGTCTGGGCCTATCAAACCTATCGTCAACAGTTCCAAGAAACCTATCGATCGCCGGGGGATGGATTTCTTCACCGCCATCACGAAGTGCAGTCTGGCCCCATGGTGGCGGCCATTGCCCAGAAAAACATGAGGGCTATTGCCAGTCACCTCCACAATGACTTGGAAAAAGTGGTGTTGCCCGCCCATCCCACGGTGCAGCATCTCCGAGACACCTTTGCCCAACAGCCCCAAGCGATCGGCACTATGATGTCTGGCTCTGGCCCCACGGTGTTTGCCCTCTGTGAGTCTGCGGAGGCTGCCCAAACGATCGCCAGGGCGGTAAAAGAGGCCATTCCTGACCCGGATCTGGAGGTGTGGGTTACCCAAACCAGCCCCCTAGGGGTGCATTTAGAGGCTAGCTAGCAGTCCTTATTGTAAGGTTTGAATTTGCGATCGATAGGTCACTTCATCTAACCCATTGCTTAAACCAGGAAGACTGGGCTGATTGGGGTCAATGCTATTTTCTAAATCCCGGACGCGGTTACTGGGGGATGGGTGAGTGCTTAAAAACTGCGGGGGATTATTGCCCGACTCTAATTTCCGCATAAAGGACACCATGGCGGACTGGGCATAGCCGGAAGCGCCCATAATGCGTAAGCCCCGTTGATCCGCGTCCCGTTCATCATCCCGGCTATGGGGACGGCGCACCGCAAGCTCTAACCCCAATTGCACCACCTGACTCCGATCGACTCCGGCAGCGGTCAAAATTCCCTGTTGCCAGGCAGCTTGGCTAATTTGTTTGATCAGGTGTTTGCCCTCAATGTGGCCAATTTCGTGACCCAGTACCCCCGCCACTTCCGCCTCATTGCTGGCGGTTTTCAGTAAGCCCGTGGTGATATACACAAAGCCCCCCATGGTGGCAAAGGCATTGACCTGATCGCTTTCTATCACCTGAAACGTATAGGGCAGGGTCGATCGTTGGCTATTGGGCACTAGGCGCTGTCCCACAGCGTTGACGTAGTTTTGAATAAGTTGATTGTCGTAACGCTTAAATTCAGTGGAGAGTAAGCTGCTGTTGATCTGTTGTCCAATTTGCACCTCTTGGCCATCGGACATCCGAGAGAGTTGCACCCCCTGCAACACCTGAACCCCGCCCTGAAAGAGATCGCGCCAGGAAAGGGCTTGACTGGGAATCTGGGATCCGAGGATTAAGCTGAGGCTTGTGAGGGCAGACAGGAGCAGGTATTTCCAACGACGAGGGGCCATGGCCAGTACCTCAATGAAAACTGGAGAAGGGAAAGATTGGGGGCGTGTCTCGTTACTGCAAGCCTTTGAAGACGATCGCCCTATTCTACGATCAAGACGATCGTTTTGGGGTTGGAGTTCCCTCAAATTTGGTAGCGAGGTTTGAATAACAGGCAATAAAAAAGCCTTCACCCCACACGGGAGATGAAGGCCACTGTCGATCGAAAATGTCACAGTTTAGGTTACTGGCTAGGCAACCTGAATTTCAGCCGTTACGCCAGATTAACCGTAGTGATCTGGATAATGATGTCATCAAAGTCCTGATCGCCACCACCGGGGAGATCCTCAAGACCAAAGATGCCGTTGCCAAAGCCGCGTACATGATCCACCCCATCACTGTTGAGACTGATCAAGGGGAAGTAGATGTTACTGTAGTCCCCGTTGACTTCAGTGCTATTCGCAATGATGAAGGGTACCACCACGCTTCCCGCTGCGATCGGCACATTAAAGGTTCTTGTGTCTTCGTTCTGGATGTCCGTTGTAGTACCGAGGGCATTTGCTAGGACAGCATCAATGTAAGCCTGACGATTGGCGGCACTGGGAGTAATCCCCGCCACACTGCCATCATTGGGGTTAACGACATAGAAACCCAAGAGGTTATCGTAGGCTGCTTCACTGTAGATGTTGATCACGACCTGATAATTTCCATCGGTATCCGCTACACCATCCCCATCCTGGTCAAAGGTGCGGAAGTCGAAGACCTCTACAAAATCATCGATCGCTTCAGTGACGATCCGCAGACTCTTGCCCAGTTGATTGAGTTGACCCGGAGCGCTCGAGATATTATCCTGATCGGGTAAAGTGTTCACCGAGAAGGTTAGGTCGTCAACAAGACTACTC
>DALYGI010000084.1:0-12453 GCA_031971595.1 Prochlorotrichaceae cyanobacterium CTOTU29312 | reverse complement strand
TGGCCACAAAATTGCCACCAGTATGAAGCAGCGTTTAATGGAAGGACGGCGTTAGTTAAGGCTAAAAGCTCTAGTACACTGAGGCACAGATTGCTTAACAATGGCAGTCAAACTTCTGTCTCAGTGTCTAGATCACTGATTTCTGTTAGTTTCTCTTGCAGATTATTGGATTTCACTGGAGAAGAAACCGGAGATCAAAACGATCGCTTTTAGTCTGATCCCCGGTTCTATTTTGGCTCTATAAGGGGTAACGATCGCTTCTATTTCAGCTTCATAGGCGGCGACGTTTTGATTTTGATCGTGGACATCAGTAACTCTCATTTTATTGTAATTCCTGATGTAATCGTTTCACTGCACTAATGGCGTGCTGAACTTCACGACGATAGGCTGGAACTGGACGTGAATGGCTTAATCTCAATTTCTGTAATTCTCATACCGTTTTATCCCCAATAATACGAACAGTTTTGACAGTATCTAACAAAAATAAGCTATGCCGAATTGGGTGATCTTGAGCATAAAGCTTTTTGAAAACATCACGAAGAATAGCAATTTTATCATCTTGAATACTCTTGAGCAGAGGGAGATCTTCAGTATGGAGTAAAGAAGAGAAATAGAGTTGGTGAGTATGGAGTTCCTCAGGTAAATATAATTCTAGAACTAGGGCATCAATGATTTGCTCAAAGTAGCGAGTCATGAGTTTGTCCATTAATGAGTTGCTATCATTTTTGAATTGTTCGGTTAGATAAAGAACATAACTGACTAGCTTTTCGATCGTCTCTTTCTCCTCATCTGTAGCAGGAGGAATGGGGAGTTTACTCATTGATTCTCGGTTATAAGCAAAAAAGCCACCCTTAAATGGACTAGCATAAGATTGTAAATACTTTTCTAGTAACGTAGAATTAAGTAAACCCAATAAATATGTATAACTGATCTGGCTATCTTCTTTTAAGATGATGCCGTATCCACCAGCAGTTCCGCCACCAACAAAATAATATTCTTTGTCTTGATCTAGTGTTAAAGAAGAATGACTAGCTAAAACTTGAGTCATTATTTTAGTTCTAGCAAAGCAACTTAAGTTTTGATTTCTCCCAAAAGCCCACCATTCAGGAATATCCATCTTGCCGTTTTCTCGACCTTTTAACTTTTCCGCACATTCCAAAAAATATGCCCAAATCAAAGGATACTGTCTTGATAACTCTTCTTTTGATAGAAGCTTGACAGAATTATTAATAATTCGATAAGGGAAAATGATTTTGTATTTTTCCACAGGAGTTGAGTAACGCTTTATTTCAGCACCTTTTAATAGGGGTTTTACGATATCATAATCAAATTGATAGGTTTTGCCTGTATGTTTTGAATAAAGGCAATCATTTCGTATTTCTAGTATGTAAACTGGATCAGCACTAGTTTGTAATCCAACAAACATATTTGAAAATTCTGATAGGTAAGGAAACCTTCTAATTTTATCAAAAATTGTAAATCATTAGAACCTAATAGCCATGTTTTGCTTGAGATTTTGCTGTATTCAATTTCGTCTAACTTAGACTTAGAAAGATCTTTTAATAAAAACATCTCTTCGGTTTTAATTTTGACGTAATTAAAAGAATTTTTTGTATTCTTGGAAAATAGAAAAATACCTGTATATGTAATTGCAGCATCGAAAACTTCAACATCACTCATGTCTATAAATAGTTCAAGCAATGTTTTTTTGTATATCATTTCTTTTAATTTTTCGCCATATTCGGTTTTAATAAACTTTACAGGGTTAATAAAACAAACATATCCATTAGGTTTAATCAAGTCATTGATCGAACGCTCAATAAACAAAATGTATAAATCGTAGTTCTTGAATGCTGTTTTGTAAGATTTTCTAAACGTATCAACTGATTATTTATCTAAAGTTTGAATACGCACATAAGGCGGACTGCCAATCACCACATCAAACCCACCCTGCTGCTGCAACACTTCACTAAAATAAACCTCAAAATCAAAGGTTTCATCCTGGTTAGTGATGGTTTTAATCAGTCCTTGAATCGTAGCGCGTAATTCTGCCTTGCGATCTGTGTTGGTTTCTTCAAAATAGGCTTGTTTCTGCTGCTCTAATTTGGCAAAAAGTTGATGATTAAATAAATTCTTCTCCACACTCAACAATGAGTTACCACAGACAATCTTGTAATCCAAATTCGGCAAAGGCTTAATACTTTCGTAGTTTTCCTCATCCACCACCAAGGACAACCACAGCCGCAATTTTGCAATATCCACCGCTCCCGCATCAATATCTACACCATAAATTGAAGTTTGAATCGCATGGCGTTTGAAGTCATAGGTCGTGCATTTTTGATCAGGTAAATAGGTTTTTAATACCTCCCGCGCCTTCACAATCTCCTGCATCATTCCCACCGGAAACGCCCCGGAGCCGATCGCTGGATCGCAAATTTTAATATTAGCTAAAGCGCGATCGATCGCTCCAGCATGGTTTCTCACCTCCTCTGAAACCTGAAACTGATATTTGGAAGTTTCGCGCCCCTTTTGCATCACTTGGGCATCATTCTCGATCGCCCTTTCCCCTTGACGAATTAACTGCTCTAAATCCCTACGGGGCACCCGCTCCCAATATTCCTCTTGGGTCAGAGTCAATTGAGCAGAGGCTGATGTTTGCAATAAACTGATCTGCTGGGTTTGTGGCGGCAATAGTTCTACAGACTGTCGATTAACTGTTGTATCCAGATAGTTAATCAAACTTTCCTGGCACATATAATGGACAATCTCGCGGGGTGTATAAAACGCTCCTTTGGACTTCCGATCGCTCACCTCTAGCAAATTCTCAAACACTTTCCCTAACATCTCTGGATCTACCGCTACTTCTTTATCCAGGGGTTCATCTTCCCGCACCGTGAAGTTATAGAGGTCAAACGTATCTAGAATATTTTGAATGGTCTGATTCGCAATTAAAACATTGGTCGTTTGCCAGTCATACCCACCGATCGGCTCAAACAATCCCCCATTCAAAAAAGGAATCTTGCAGGGCTGCTGACATCCCGATAGGTCATAGAGTGCATCACCGCCGCGATCGATCGCTAAGGCTTGATAAAATAATGGCTCTAAAACATCATTAAAAAAATTGTCATAGACCACCGTTTCCGGTTGAAATAAGCTCCGATCGAACAATCGCCGCAGAAAATCCCTCGCCCCACTGCCCCAAGGTTGCCCTACTTCTACCCCTAACCAGCCTTTCTTTTGTAGAAAATAAAGAAAGACAATTTGCCCTAGAAGTTTCTTCGCAAAATTGGCAGAATCAATTTGTTTCTGAGCAAAATCACTGGCAATGATGGGATCATTTTTGCGTAAACTTTCCACCTCATCTCGCACTTGAAGAAACAGATTTTTATAACGCTCAAAAAATTCTTTCGTGACCGATTCAATATTAAACGCCGCTTCTAATTCATCCAAAGTCGGATTGTGGCGATCGTTCAATAATAAGGGTAATAACTGTTGCTGCGCCGTATGATTCGGTTCCGTTTGCCCCACCAAAAAAGACGATCGCCGTGCTGCTGTCACCTCTTTTTGGGGTTTATAGCTACCATCCGTCTGCTGCACTAACCGATAGTCCAAACGCACCAAGGAAAAGCGCCAATCCGGTGAGTTATCTGTATAATATGCCACCAAAGCTGCTTCTTTTTGACCACGATCCTGTAGGTATTGGGCAATAAAATTACGCTGCATCGTGCGGGCTCGATCGAGGGTTGTGGGCTGTTGCAATCGCACCCCTAAAATATCGATCGTATTTTTTTCTGGATCCACATACTGCCCAATGCGCTTGTACTGGCGCACCTGATGTTTGTAGGCATCTTTGATATAGTTACCCTGGGCGGTAAAAGCTTTATCCTCATTCAAGTCATTGACCAAATTACGGACAAATTGCCGAAACTTAGCCTCATCAAAAGGACTTTGTAGAGTGTCCTTCAGCAGTCGAGTAGCGATCGATTTTTCCATAAAGGTTGCCTCATACCTCGTATAATTTAAGCATAAGCGATTTGTTCCCTTGAAACCATGTCTCCTGCCAATTTTCCCCTAACAAGGTTGTAATGTCCGATAAATGTATTCTGACAGCACCACTTCTCGACTGCTCCCCCATTGATATTCCGCTTGCGGTTGGGACTCTACCAGTAAATTCTGGGGTACTGTTTTTTTCAATACACTTAACGATTTCAGCGGTTCTCCAGCGATCGACTTGATGGCTTGTTGGGCTTTTTTTGCCATTTGTTTTGGGATTCTACCCGCTTCAAAGGCAAAACGAACTGCTTCTAGAAATTCCTCATCGGCATCGGTAAATCCCTTAAAGGTGCGAATTTCTTTCGCTTTCAAACATTGAATTAAAAACTTATCATGACTGCTGCCCCCCCGACTACTTGATGGTGTCACCTCTACGGTTTCTTCAATGGAGACAAAAGCATCTTTATTTTTTTGCAACAAATCATAATAGCCCTTGGGAATGGGGTGTTTTGGGGTGTTGGGTTCGCATTCTAACCAATCAACGGCTTGAAAAAAGTCCAATTCTTGAACATCTATTCCATCCGATCGGAAAAATTTCTTTAAGGCTCCTTGCCGAAAGAAGGTCAAGACCTGATCCTGGTCTAAGGTTGGCGATTCGCTCCAGCGTTGGGCAGTCCGGGCTTTGCGAGGGAGTTGTTTGATGTGGTTAAATAAATCTGGTTGACGATCGCGGATTTGACGTAACAATTGCAAATATTCCAGTTCCGATCGCTCTTCCGCCTCCGCCTCCCGATCGTAGCTCTCCCGCTGATTTAAGGTGTGATAGAGACGATCGCCAAATAACTCATGGGTTGTCACTTCTTCTTCCTCGCTCAGATACTTCGCATCTTCCCCCAAGGTGTCATGAAAAGCTTGAATCTTGGCAATAATATTCTCTTCTAGCCCCAATTGTTCCTCCGATTGGGCTGTGGGAAAACAATTAAAAATATAAATTTGGTCATGTGTGGTTCCCACCCGATTCACCCGTCCAACTCGCTGCAAAACCCGTGTAGGATTCCAGGGTAAATCATAATTTACTACCACATTAGCGCGGTGTAAGTTAATCCCTTCTGCTAATACATCGGTAGCAATTAAAATCCGAATCCTATCCGTTTGCTCTGGATATTTTGGATCAAAGTTTTGTTGAATTAGACCCTTAGCGATCGTTGGATTATGGTTGATCGGTTTGCCCGTTTGATTATAAACACCGCCGCCACTGGCATAAAACATGACTTGCTCTGGGAAAACTTTATCCAGATTCAGATAAAGATGATCACCGGTTTCCTTCGATTCCGTGAAAATAATGACTTTCTGATCCTTGAGGTGGGGATGGGTTTGAAGATCCGTCACAAACTGATGCAGTTTTGGATCTTCCTCAAGTTGATGCCATAGGGCTTGAATATCTTTTAAGAGAATCAAATCCGATCGTAAATCACGAATAAAATCATCGTTGAAGTCTGTTGCATCATATTGCTGTACCGCATCTTGCTCAACCAACGCTAACAATTCATCCGGGTTGTCCCGCTCTAGCAAGTCGTAAACATCCAGATCCTTACTGATTAAAACAATCCCCTGGTCAAACATAGCTATAAATTTTTCATAGGACACTACAAACCGCCCTAAGGTTCGCTTAAACGCATAAAAACTACTTTCCAACCGTTTCACCAAAACCGATCGCATAAATCCGCTAATGTTGCATTGGCTCTGGCGTGTAAAGCTGGATACTTGCTGCCGTAAATACAATAATGGAGTATAACGGGCATAGGAAAGCCGCCGCAAAAGCTGTATGGTTTGGTTAAAGACCCATTCTGTTTTATCGTCAAATTGATAAATAATCTTCTGGGGTTCCGCTACCTGTGGAAATCTTAAACCCTGTTGACTTAAATCATCACCGTAATATTGGATAATCTCAGTACGAGTCCGACGTACCATGACATAACGTAAGACCTGAGTGCGGATTTTTTGAGATACTTCTTTTAAGATAATGCGATACTCTGGATCATCTTTAGAATATTGATCGAGTTGCTTTTGTAGCCCCTTAAAAAATTGCTCCAGATTCGGAATACCGGGAATAGTACTTTTTCGAGTGGGTTGAAATAATTTAAGTTGATTGAGAATATCACTCAGGCGATTATTCAGCGGCGTAGCAGAAACTAAAATAACCTTTTTACCTGAACAAATTTGAAAAAGATTATTATAGGCTTGGGTTGCTTCATTCCGAAAACGGTGTGCTTCATCAATTAAAACATACTTAAACTTCTTTAAGTCTCGCTGTACTAAAACATCTAACTTCCCTAAAGAGGTGACTTCATAGCCTCGAATCCCAAATTCATAAAATGTCTCCTGCCAATAGTCTTGCAACACGGGAGGACAAATAATTAAAATCCGTCCCTGTAATTGTTGTGCCAAGAGCGCAGAAATATAAGTTTTACCCAATCCCACCACATCCGCTAAAAAGACACCGCCATAGGCCTCTAAAATCTTGTAAGCGCAGGTCACCGCCTGTTTTTGATAGGTTAACTGCATAAACCCATCGGGCAAATAGAGATCTAGATCGTCTGCATCCAAATTGATGTCCTCTTGAAAATATTCATAGAGAAATTTCAGGTAAAGTTCATAGGGGGTAATCCTATCATTCAGCCAGGTTCGCTGTTGAACGGTCTCCACATAATCAGCGGAAATATCCACCGCATCCGCCCACAATACCTCAAACTGATCTAGGGCAAATTTCACATCTGCCGAATTTTTTAGCTCTACATTAAATTCCCGATTGCCCACTAACCCTGACCAGGAAAAGTTACTGGATCCCGTAATCACCCGTCCCACATCCCGATCGTATTCACTAAACCGACTGATATAAACCTTGGCGTGAAGATTGGCACTGGGATAGGCTTTAATTTCTAATTTTCCAGAACGAATAAACTCAATAAATTTTTGAACCCCCCGTTCGGTTTCCCAAGAATCTTGAGCTTCGGTGATCTCCGTTGTCACTTGAGCCGTAATTAAATCTTTTGTCCGTTTATGAGACTCAAAATCCAGATTCATTTGAGCCTGAGCTATTTCAATCCCTGCAAATGCCTTTTGATCCACCGTCAGCCCCACGAGAATCCGAATGTGATCCACACTTTCTAAGGCATCAGACAGTTGATAAAAGCCACTGGTGCGGAAATAGCCCACCAACACATCAAAATACTGCACATCTTTTAAGGTGCGCTTGAAGCGATCGAGCAGGGTTGCCCCCGGTTCATTGGTAAAAAAAGTAAGATCTGTTGTTATGGGTGTCATGGGTCTCTGGTTCCATCAAACTTTTTTCCAACCCCGAACAATATTCTCTTGAATGAGGTTTTCCCCAAGCTGGTGGGCTCGATCTAGGGTGTAAGCATAGGACACACTCACATCTAAAGGAGACTTGCGTTTAGGAGAGAAATCTGTCCAGTAAATGACGTAGGGAATGGCTTCGGGGGTGTGGGTTTGAATCACCACTAATTTACGCACCATATCCCCTTTTTGATAGACTTCCCGCCGAATAATTTCTGCTTCTCCCCCCTGGGTTTGTTCCATCTGGGGCGGCTGGGGATCGGCTACAATTTGCTCCAGTCTTGCCCCTCCATTGAGCCAGTCTTTGTCTTCCCGGAGCCGTAAAAAGGTGGCAAAAATGGGCCGGGGACAGGGATGCAATCCTAAAAATTGATAGGATTCGCTATTTGTATCCCAGACAAAGGTTTGAGTGCGGTTATCCCGATCGCTGCCGGGGGTATTCACCATCAAATCTTCACAGTTTAGTTCCACAATATAAACGGGTTTGACAAAGAGAATGGGACGACCATCCGTGTCGGTCATGGCCAGGGGGGCTTCCACTTTCCACTGGGAGAGCAGGGTCAACCATTCCGATCGTTGGGCATCGCTAAAGCCGGATCCCACCCGCAAGAGGGTCTGAAGGGTGATGGTTTGAGCATTTTCGATGGGATAGGTGAGGGCCACGAGGAGGGAGGTCATGCCATATTGCCCCTCGTATTCCCCTTCCACATAGCCAATGACGATCGCATCGATGGAGAGTTGGGGTTTAACTTTGTACACTTCCGCCCGGCGTAAGCGACGAATCACCAGCCCTTCTGCCCCGGCGCTGGTTTTTTGGAGGAAACGATCGGCCACCTGTTGTTCCGGTAAAATCGAGCCTTCGGGCCGGAAAAAGGCATTGTCTGGATCGCTGCCAAAATAGTCCCCTAGGAGGTTCCAGGTTTTCTCAAAATCCGTTTGGTTCGCCCGCAGATCTTTACCATCGATCATGATGATGTCAATCATCACTAACTTAAAGGCATTCAGGTCTTCCGCCGTGCCATTAAAAGAAAGCCGTAACACATCCGCAATACCGGCTCGCCGTCCTGAAATTTCCAGGGGTAAATAAAGTTCTGCCCGAAACAGTCCTTTCTGAAGATCCTGGGTTAATAACTGTTTTTCTAGGGCTTTGAGGGCTGGTAAACCCACGCGAACCCGTCCCGAAGGCGCATTAAACGCAAAGAGTTCTGAGCCCCGTTCAAAGTAAATAAAAATCCCTTCTCCGTCAAACTTTGTGGTTTCTAAAATTGGTTCCGAGGTGGGGAAACGTCGATCGAGTTGATTAGCATTGAGGGAAATCATCTTGCGGCTAACGGTGCTTTCGTAGTCCGCAGCAATGCCCAACAGCACAATATCTAAAACCGCTTGGCTTGTGGCAATCTGATAATCATTAACCTTAGGAACCAGTTTAGAACGATCGATTTTATCAGAATTCATTTCGATTCCTCCGGGGGTAATTTCAATTCTTGATCACTGAGTAACAGCAGTAATTTATATTTTCCCTGTTCCGTTTCTTGCCCCACTTTACCATAGAGAAATGCCCGGTAGGGGCTGCCTTTGTCCCGCAACACCAAGGGCTGATTCCCCTTTGATCCGGCTCCCAAGAGGGCTACCACTCGATTTTGATCTAGGTCTTGGGCTAATTTATAGAGAAAATCCATGGTTACCCCGTCTTCATGGACTAATTGATAGGTATAACGAAACACAAAGGTGGTTAAAGCTTGTTCAATGGGAATCCGTTTGCCCAGTTTGATCGGCAAGGTGTCATTAATATTACTTTTGCGGGTTAAATGGGGACGACGATCGCTCACTTTTCCGTGGGGATCATAGAGTTCATCAATAAACTGAAAATCAGATACAGGAACTTTGGTGGTGGTCTCCGCTGCAAAATAGGCGGTGGTCATTAAATCCATTTCCAGAATTTTACCGCCGTTTCCATACTGCAACTCTGGATCCCCGGTGATAACATCCTCTGGGGATAGAGTCTGCGGAACGATCGTGGTGTTGATGCCTTTGAGAATAGGCAAAGAGGTGATTTTACCCTTAGGAGTGCGGGTGATTAACTCTGGCTTGCGCTGGAGGGGCAACACATTTTGCAAGGAAACCCTAGCGGTTATGCCTTGATTTTCGAGATGGATAAAACGAGTGCTTTTCATACAGAATCCTATCCTTTTACCGAACCTGCTAACAGTCCCCGCACAAAGTAGCGCTGTAGGCTAATAAAAACCATGAGGGGAATAATCATCGACACAAAGGCCCCAGCGGTGAGCAGATGCCAATCCTGACCCCGATCGCCTACGAGATTGCGAAGCACTAAGGTCAAGGGTGCGACGGTTTGATTAGCTCCCAGGTAAACCAAGGCTACCAGTAAATCATTCCAGACCCAGAGAAATTGAAAAATCCCAAAGGAGGCCAGAGCGGGCACAGATAGGGGTAAAACAATCCGAGTAAAGGTTTGCCAATGGGTTGCCCCATCCAGGGCCGCCGCTTCTAACAAATCTACGGGCAAGGCTTGAATACTATTGCGGAGCAGGTAAACCCCCAGGGGCATTCCGTAGCCCGTATGGGCCAGCCACACCCCCACAAACAAACCGGATAACCCCAGGGTATTGTATAACTGCAACACGGGAATGAGCGTCATTTGCAGGGGCACCACCAGCAGCCCCACAATGGCAATAAAGAGCCACTGGCGACCGGGAAAAGTCATCCAGGAGAGGGCATAGGCCGCAAAAGCTGCGATCGTTAAGGTGATGACCGTCGAAGGTAGGGCAATGACAATGCTATTCAAAAACGCCTGCCCCAGTCCCTCCCGTCCTAACACCAGACCATAGTTTTCCAAGGTAAACTGGCTAAAGTCTAGGGGACGTTGGAACACCGTCCACCACCCCGAAGATTCGATCGCCGCCGCTGGGCGCAGGGAACTGATCAACAACCCCAGGCTGGGCAGTGTCCAGAGAATCCCAAAGCTAATCACGGTAAACTGTAAACAAAACTGTGAAAAAAATTTGGGGATTAAGTTCTGAAACAGAGTCTTCATTCGCTTCTTTCGACCTGCTTGTTACAAACCTCGGTGTACCATTGATCTTATCCTGTCTTCCGTGCAAAATCGTCCTACCGCTCTTTTCTAGCGCTAGTTTCAACTAGACCCATACTTTCTTTATGCTTCCTCCCGCCACCTACCGCCGTTTGCGTAAGTTAGCCTTTCAGCCCAATAGTGTTTGGGAAGGCGATCGTTTATCCATGAATTTCCAAGATCCTGGGGGATCGATCGAGGACTTGGAAGAAAATCGAGATTGTATTCTCTGGGTCGATGGGGTTAACGGCGTAGTGCGGGCCATGGATATGGTAGCTGCCACCGTAGGACAAGAAGCGATCGTGCGAACCCTCCTCCAAGCGATCGAGCAACCCCTAGACACGCCGAAGCAAATTTCCCGTCCGGCCCGGCCCAAAAAGATTGTGGTGCGGAGTCGAGAATTTCAATTTTTCCTGCGGGGCGTGTTACAAGATTTAGACATTACGGTGGAATATCAGCCGGAACTGCCCCTCATTGATGAATTTTTTAGTGGTCTAGCCCAAATGATGGGGCATCGGACTCCCACAGTTCCCCCTCAATATGCCGAGGCGATCGACCAGGTGACAGAACGCCTTTGGAACCAAGGGCCTTGGCAAGCCCTATCCGATCATCACATCCTGCGGGTGACCCTGCCAGACTTGGAAGAACAGCCCACGCTCTACGTGTCGGTGCTGGGAAAACTAGGGCTAGAGTTTGGCATCCTCTTCTACCGCTCCCTAGAGTCCCTCAAAGCCTTTCGACAAGCGGTGGTGGGCAACAACAGCAACCCTGAAGAAGCCTTCCTGCGTCAGGATTGTTATTACGTTATGTTCAATCAACCGGAAGACCTGGAAGATGACCAGTTCAGCCCTCCGGTTTCCCTAGACTGGGAAGATATAGAGATGGGCATCGGCTCTATCCATCCCCTGGAAGGTATGCAGGATCACCTAGGGGAAGAGGAAACCCAGGTTGTCCTTTTAGCCCTCGAAGGATTCTTGCAATTCTACAAGAGACACCATAAAGCCTTAAAGAAACCCAACTTTCCTACCCTCACCAGTCAGTTCAAAATCTCCTTACCGTCAGGGCTAGAGCCTTCTAGCGCCATGGTGCAGGTGTGTACCGAGCCGGAACTCGCTGATGAAGTTCTCGGTTTTGGTGAGCCTCATTGGGATGATGAGGATGAGGATTGGGATGAAGATGAAGACGATGAGGACTGGGTGAGTCCACTCTCTGGCCTCTTGAACCCTGGCCTCTTGAATTCCATGCAGGAGAGAAAAATAGTTCCCCTTTCCAATGATCTCATGCCCGATCCATCCATGTTGAGCATTGGTAGTATTCCCTGGGATGTCTATGAACTTCTCGCCAAAATTAGAGTTAGCCGCCATGACGTTAAAATTGACCTGGAAAACCCCAAAGGGGATGCCTTTCCGGTGTTCATTATTCAAAGCACCCGGCCCAAGGCCCAGAGCTTATTAAAGAAGATTAATGCCGCTGGTGGATTGGCGGCCATTACCTTCACTGAGGGGACAGATTCGGACAGGCAGCAATTTGAACTGGGGGTTCTGATCCTTGCGGACGGAACACTCCATGTTTTTAACCATTACGATCCGAAAGATCTAGTTCATCAAAGGGCCCGAGCCAAATGGGATCAGCGCGTGATCCATACCCAAGGGATTTGCGGTTTAGTGTTAGCCTCTGGGCTGACCGGCAAGAACCGGGGCGCACCCACGCTCAAAGATATTCTGACCCTGATGGAAGTTCCCTACCGCAAGTCTGGCGGCTTCTTCTATCGATAGTTTGCGAGACGATAGTTTGCGAGACCTTATCCCCGTTTGTGTAGACTCTGTGTATGACTCACTCCCCGTCCTCGGAAAAACTGACCTTAGCCACGAAGTTAGCCTTTGGCGCAGGAGATTGGGGCACGGCCTTGATGGCCAATTTGCAACTGTTCAGTTTGCTTTACTTTTTGACCAATGTGGCCGGGGTAAAGCCTGCTTTGGCGGGGTATGTGTTGTTGGTGGGGAAGGTCTGGG
>DALYGI010000083.1:0-12506 GCA_031971595.1 Prochlorotrichaceae cyanobacterium CTOTU29312 | reverse complement strand
AGGGAGCCTACTTGCGACGTTATTCAGTTAGCTCCCCGAAACGACAATTGAGCCTAAAAATATTTCTATTGCTTCATAAAGTTTCCAGTAATCAGTATCTTTATAATATGTGTTCTTATCAATATTATCTAATGTCTCCTTTAAGATACTAACTGTTTCTACAAATGTATTTTTATCAAAAAGAGATTGATTTTCAGTAAGATAGCTATCCTTAAAATGTTGTGAAAGGAATTGAATATCTGAGAGTCGAGCTTGAACATTGTCAGGAACATCACCCTGAAGTTGCTGCACAATTTCATCAAGTATATAACAATACAAATGGATTAAGTCTGTACTTTCATATTTTATGACTGGACGTGGCAGATCCATAGAATCTATATATATAACATCATTATCCAGATAAATTGCTCTATCCAAGTATCGATGTATTTGAGAATAGTCAATTTCTTCAGTTCGTCTAACTTTTTTTTGAATAGAGTTGATAGTAAGATCATCATAAGCCTCAAGAATTCTCTCGATCATCTTAATTTTGCTATATAAAACGCATACTTCACCTTCAGTCGTTTGCATACTTACACCTCCCGGAGAAAGCATAGTTTGATCCTGATCTCGTTGAAAATCTTGCGTATTATAGCTAAACCGACTTGTACTTATATTATCTTGCTCAAATTTTCTGAAAGTACGGTACATTCTGAAAAATAAGTTTCTTGTGGCATCAAAATCTTCTTCTGGAAAATCTTCAAAACCATTAGGCAGACAAAATTCAAAATCTTCACTAGAGGAAGACTTACGAATTCCTACAAATGAATCTCTAGAACCTTTAACTAATTTAAGACTAGAAAAATCAAACATGGTTTATTGAGGGGAAGCTTAAAATTCAGAATCATTATTGGTAACAGTGATTGGTTCTGTCCAATTCATTAAAGTTTCGATAAACTTATTATGCAGATTAGTAAAGTCGCCAAAAGGGGTATCAACTTAAGGCGAAAACTCCTACACAGAGACGATCCCAGCCTGCAAGGGTTTCAACCGATCCACCAGTCCATTTTATTTCGCCTTACGTTGGTAGCCGCCAAAAGTAATTAATTGTTCTCGTTTAAGTCCCATTAGGTCAGCAAGTGGCTTTTTATCTCGATTGAAAACACTATCCCAAACGAAAAACATCAATTTATTGCGAATTTTTTTCAGAGGTCACAGGTGGCTTAATAAAGTAATAACCAATCTGCTTGTCTTCTATTCCTCGAATAGAAGTGTGATGAGTCTTAAGTAGGCCAGGCTAAATAAGGGGATCTATCAATGACGGCAGAATAGGGCTTTCAGCCGATTTAAAGCGCCCATTACTTTGTCTGATCTACTTAATAAAATCATTAAATTTCCTGATTAATTTTTTCCATTCATCTTCACCTAAAGTTCCATTTTTACCATAAGTAGGCACAGGTGGCTTAGTATCATTCCAATTTACAAATTCCCAATCCCAACGACGTTTGAACGCACTGTCCATAAAGTAAATAGAATTATCGGATGTATTCATGGTTGCTAATAGAGACAGGTTGGGAGGAAGCTTGATAGCTTTAGTTTCTGTATTTATTCCTAAAGGGCTGAATTTATCTTTTAAGCTTTCAAAAAAGACAAAATGACTATCTCCAGGAAATTGAAACTTTAAGACTTCATCAATCAAAGATATTTTTACACCTATTAATTCAATAAATTTATAAAATTCAATCTCAGTCAAATTTATACTATAGCTAGACCAACCGGTTTCTTCTCGATCTAGTAGCTGAAAACAGACCCCAAAAATTGCAGATGAGTTACCTCTATTAATTTCATCAATAACTAGAGCAATATTGTTTATGCTTGCCCAATCAATTTGATTTATATCCTTGGGCTTAGAGATTTGAATGTTTTTATAGGCTTGACCCAATGCTTTGAGAAAATGTCCTGCATAGTAATTATATTCAACCTTTTTACCTCTAGTAATTGGAACAAGCTTGCCCATGAAATCACCATAAGTATACTCTGGATGAAAAACTGTTTTTATGACATTTTCTGGATTAGCTTGAACATCTATTCCTAATTGAGGAATAATTTCATGATCAATTCGATGACTTTTTCCCGTGCCAGGGCTACCAAATAAAATTTTCTGGATCGGATGTACTATAGGCATTTTCTGATTTTCTGGGTTTCCCAGGATTAATGATGTACTGGACGAACTGTCAAACATACGCCGAACGGACGAAGGTCGCATATCCCTATGCTCTTGAGGAGTGTGGAGTAATTATACCTTGTTTCTAAAAATCGGAATCAATCAAAAATCAAAAGCAGATGGATCTTGTTATAAAAATTAACATTTTAAACATTTACTCAGGACATTTAATCAAATACTCTCTTTAGATACAATGGATAAAAGTCAAGATTTGTTAAAAAATTGAAACAAATCATCTGTCGAATTGTGTCAGATCTAGGCTCAAATGCCTACCCCCTCCTCATTTTCTGCTACAACTAGACACTGGTGGTCAGTTTCGGGGCGTATTCTCCCTTTGTTTTTGTACCGCTTTATTCAAACCCTTTTAGAGAAGAGCTTAAGGAGTTCGATCGATGTTTACACACGTCAAGCCCACCGTTCGGCATATTGTCCCGGAGGATGTCCGGGATCGGGCATTGGTTAAGGTGGTGTATGTCGTGCTGGAGCCTCAGTACCAAAGTTCCCTGTCGGCGGCGGTGCGAGCCATTAATAAAAACAATCCCAAGGTCGCTATTGAGATTAGTGGCTATCTGATTGAAGAACTCCGCAGTCCTGAAAACTATGAAGCCTTTCAGCGGGATGTGGCGGCGGCGAATATCTTTATTGGGTCGCTGATTTTCATTGAAGACTTGGCGGATAAAGTGGTGGAAGCGGTTAAACCTCACCGCGATCGTCTGGATGCGGCGGTGATTTTCCCCTCTATGCCCCAGGTGATGCGGCTCAATAAGTTGGGCAGTTTCAGTATGGCGCAGTTGGGTCAATCCAAGAGCGTGATTGGCGAGTTTATGAAGAAGCGTCGCCAAAAGGATGCGGCGGGCTTTGAGGAGGCCATGCTGAAGCTGTTGCGGACGCTGCCGAATGTGCTGAAATATCTGCCGGTGGAAAAGGCTCAGGATGCCCGCAGCTTTATGATGAGTTTCCAGTATTGGCTGGGGGGCTCGGAGGCCAATTTAGCGAATTTCCTGCTGATGTTGGCAGATAAGTATGTGTTGCCCACGGATCAGGGTCGTCATTTGCAATACAGCGATCCCGTGGTGTACCCGGATATGGGCATTTGGCACCCCATGGCCACTCAGATGTTTGAGGATGTCAAGGAGTACTTGAACTGGTATCAGTCCCGGCGGGATATTGGGGCGGATTTGAAGGATCCCCTAGCGCCTTGCATTGGCTTGGTGCTGCAACGGACGCACTTAGTGACGGGGGATGATGCCCATTATGTGGCCATGGTGCAGGAGTTGGAATGCCTAGGGGCGAAGGTGATTCCGGTATTTGCGGGAGGGTTGGATTTCTCGAAGCCGGTGGAGGCTTATTTTTATGATCCGATCCAAACCGATCGTCCTTTAGTGGATACGGTGATTTCCTTGACGGGGTTTGCCTTAGTGGGCGGCCCGGCACGGCAGGATCACCCCAAGGCGATCGAAGCGCTGAGTAAACTCAACCGTCCTTACCTCGTGGCTCTGCCCTTGGTGTTTCAAACCACGGAAGAGTGGGAACAAAGTGATTTAGGACTGCACCCCATTCAAGTGGCACTGCAAATTGCCATTCCTGAACTGGATGGAGCGATCGAGCCCATTATTTTATCGGGACGGGATGGAGCCACGGGGAAAGCTATTGCCCTACAGGATCGAGTGGAAGCCATTGCTCAACGGGCCATGAAGTGGGCAAATCTGCGCCGCAAACCTCGGTTACAGAAAAAGTTAGCGATCACGGTGTTTAGTTTCCCACCGGATAAGGGCAATGTGGGCACTGCCGCTTACTTAGATGTGTTTGGTTCCATTTACCGAGTGCTGGAAGCCATGCGGGACAATGGCTACGACGTACAAGAGTTGCCGGAGTCGCCAGAGGCACTGATGAACGCAGTGATTCACGATGCCCAAGCCCAGTACGACAGTCCTGAGTTAAACGTTGCCTACCGGATGTCAGTACAGGAGTACGAAAAACTCACCCCCTACTCCGTGCGTCTGGAGGAGAACTGGGGCCCACCGCCAGGACACTTAAACACCGATGGAGAGAACCTGTTAGTGTATGGCAAGTCCTTTGGCAACATCTTTATTGGCGTACAGCCCACCTTCGGCTATGAAGGGGATCCGATGCGGTTACTGTTCTCCCGTTCCGCCAGTCCTCACCACGGCTTTGCGGCCTACTACACTTACTTGGAGCATATTTGGGGCGCAGATGCGGTGCTGCACTTCGGCACCCACGGATCCCTGGAGTTCATGCCTGGTAAGCAAATGGGGATGTCTGGGGAGTGCTATCCCGATAACCTCATTGGCAATATCCCGAACCTTTACTACTACGCCGCCAATAATCCCAGTGAAGCCACGATCGCTAAGCGGCGGGGTTATGCGGAAACCATCAGTTACCTCACTCCGCCAGCGGAAAATGCGGGACTGTACAAAGGACTCAAGGAGTTAGGAGATCTGATTGGGTCTTACCAAACCCTCAAGGATACGGGTCGCGGCCCCGCCATTGTCAACTCGATCGTGGAGCAAGCCCGCCTCTGTAACCTGGATCAGGATGTGACCCTCCCCGACGGAGACAGCAAAGACCTCAGCAGCGAAGAACGGGATACGATCGTCGGTTCCGTCTACCGTCGTCTGATGGAAATTGAGTCCCGCTTACTCCCCTGTGGGTTACACGTCATTGGTAAGCCCCCCACCGCAGAGGAAGCGATCGCCACCCTAGTCAACATTGCCAGCCTCGATCGGGAAGAGGAAGATATTTGGGGACTACCGGGCATCCTCGCCCAGAGCATTGGCCGCAACATGGAGGAAATCTACCGCAATAGTGATCAGGGCGTACTAGCAGACGTAGAACTACAACAAAAAATCACCCTAACCTGCCGGGAATCGGTAGGAGCCATGGTCAAAGCCACCCTCAACACCGAAGGGCGGGTCTCCTTCCTGGCGCGGTTGAACCTCTTTGGTCAAGGGAAAAAAGATCCCTGGGTGGAAGTGATGGAAGAAGCCGGATTCCCGGTGTTGCACTGCCCCGACAGTGAACTGCTGAAAACCCGCATCCAGAACCTGTTCAAGTTCCTGCAATTCTGCCTAGAGCAAGTGTGTGCCGATAACGAACTGGGGGGCTTACTCCAAGCCTTAGATGGGTACTACGTCCTCCCCGGCCCCGGCGGTGATCCCATTCGCAACCCCGGCGTATTGCCCACCGGCAAAAACATCCACGCCCTGGATCCCCAGTCCATCCCCACCACTGCGGCCATCGCTTCTGCCAAAGTAGTAGTCGATCGTCTCCTAGAGCGGCAAAAACAGGAAAACGGTGGAACTTACCCCGAAACGATCGCCTGTGTTCTCTGGGGTACGGACAACATCAAAACCTACGGCGAATCCCTCGCCCAAATCCTCTGGATGGTCGGCGTTCGCCCTGTTCCCGATGCCCTGGGTCGCGTCAACAAAGTGGAACTAATTCCCCTGGAAGAACTGGGTCGCCCCCGCATTGACGTTGTAGTGAACTGCTCCGGCGTATTCCGAGACCTGTTCATCAACCAAATGGCCCTCCTCGATCGCGCCGTGAAAATGGCCGCCGAAGCGGAGGAACCCAGCGAGATGAACTTCGTTCGCAAACACGCCCTGGCTCAAGCAGAAGAAATGGGACTGAGCCTGCGCCAAGCCGCCACCCGCGTCTTCTCCAATGCCTCCGGTTCCTACTCCTCCAACGTCAACCTGGCAGTGGAAAACAGCACCTGGGAAAACGAAAGCGAACTGCAAGAGATGTATCTCAAGCGCAAATCCTTCGCCTTCAACTCCGACAACCCCGGTGTCATGGATCAGTCCCGTGAACTGTTCGAGAAGTCCCTCAGTACCGCCGAAGCCACCTTCCAGAACCTGGACTCCTCGGAAATCTCCCTCACGGACGTATCCCACTACTACGACTCCGACCCCACCAACGTGGTAGCAGGGTTACGGAAAGACGGCAAAAAGCCCAGTGCCTACATGGCAGACACCACCACCGCCAACGCCCAAGTGCGTACCCTGTCGGAAACCGTGCGCCTCGACTCCCGCACCAAACTCCTGAATCCCAAGTGGTACGAAGGAATGCTCTCCCACGGCTACGAAGGCGTGCGGGAACTGTCCAAGCGGTTAGTGCATACCATGGGCTGGTCTGCCACAGCGGGCGCAGTGGATAACTGGGTTTATGAAGATGCCAACGACACCTTCATTAAAGATGAAGCGATGCGGAATCGGCTCTTGAACATGAACCCCAACTCTTTCCGCAAGATGGTCACCACGTTCCTGGAGGCCAATGGTCGCGGCTACTGGGAAACCAGTGAGGAGAATCTGCAACTGTTGCGGGAACTCTATCAGGAAGTGGAGGATCGCATTGAGGGGGTAGACTAGTCCAGCCGCACTAACCCGAAGGATAGGAAAATTCTTATCCTTTGGGCTACTGGGGCTACTGTTAGCGATAGAATTGCACCTGACTCTGTAACTTTCTGTGTACTACTCAGATACGTCAACCGCTGTGTCTAGTGATTGGCTATTCCTAAACTCTTCATTGCATCATGGTGTCCCACCAACTTAACAAGGGATGATTTCGGTGAGGTATGTATCGCCCTTGAGTTCGTATAGAATTTAGTGCCGATCGTAAAGTTGTGGAAGAAATATTGCTTATATCCGACCAGTTTTTTACGATCTCCAAAGTGCATAAAATTTGGAGGTAAGGTGCTTCTCTTTGAAAGAAAAAAATTGCTTTTTTATCATCGGTAGCTATTGCCCAATTTCGATGAACTGCGATAGCCCCACTTGCAGACTCACCATCATCCATAATAGAAGCATAATTAACAAAAGTTTCTGCTTCATGATCAGAATTGAAATCTACAACTAAAAGCAATCTTTTTTCAATCGCTGCTTCAAATTGATTTAGATCTTTACTATTTTCATTTATTAAGCGTTGAAGAGTCAGGAGTTCTTTCGATCTAACAACCTCAGCAACAACAACTGGAACAGAAATTGATTTGATGATCTCAATAAAATACCCTGAAGCACAGAGGTTTAGAATACAACAAGCATCAAGAATCAGATGGGAATGTTTAATTTTCATCATCGATCTCCTGATGCCTTATGCTTGACACAAATCTAGATCAAAAGACTTTTCCTGCATTCTGCTGGAATGCTCACGTAATGTTTCTGCTATACGTCGAGATTCTAATCGATCAACACCCAAATAATCTGCAAAGCGCCCCTCAGTAATCAGTCCTTGATCTAAAGCTTCAATTGCAAGATGCTGATAGTGAATAGGAAACAGATCAGAACGCTGATCGATTTCCTCTAAGCTTAACTCTTGTTGTACTTTTTTCACCTTCAAGCCCCGATCTTTGAGACGATCCCAAGTTCCGGAAGGAAGCAGTTTCATCTCTTCTAGTCGTATGACAAGAGCTTGTATAGATACGCCATAATAATGAGCAAGAGTGAACAAATTAGTTGGAGTAAACTTTCCATGAGTCCGATGCATATCATGAAATCGGCTCAACAAACTACTGGTAGGCATAAGAAAATACTTTGGAAAGGCTTCTGCCAATCGTTCACTCTCTGGCATTTTTTTATATTGCCCATCAAAATCAACCACGGGTTTGTATCTATGGGCAAGGAAGTGTAGATAACCATGTGCCATAGACCAACGCCGACGTTCCTCGTAATGCCCTAAGTTAATAGCCATACACCCACCAAGCTGTTCATCATAACTGTAAATTTCTGAATATTTCCCTGGCATATTGAGATAGAAAATCCTTATTCCTACACTTTGTTCCAGAATGTCTCGCAACATTGGGATTGGCCCATCGCCTAATCCAAGCCGTTGACGCTCTGCAATCGCAATACTTTCTGCCGCTGCTTCTATGGGCATATTGGTAACATTGTATTCTTGAGGATAGTTACGAGAAATTGGAGCATCCATAATTTGCTCAAGTTCCAAGTAATTTCGGCATAATTCCTCAAAGTGCTGAATAACAGGATTAATTTGTGCTTCTTCCTGTTCATTTCGCTGATAAGCAGCGCGGAACTGAACAGCAAAAGGTTCAATAATTGGACTAGGACGCACGAAATCACTAACGGCTCGCCCATAAGCACGAGCTAATTTGATTAACTCATGCGACTTAATGCGGCGTTCGCCCTTTTCAATTGCAACGATGGTAGTACGTGCAGCATCAATTACCTTAGCAGCATCTGCTTGGGTAATGCCACTTGTCTTCCGGGCTTGTTGCAGACGTTCTCCTAATTTTCTGAGATCGATATTATCGAGAATGTTAGTAGCCATAGTATTTTTCTTTGCCTTACTGAATTAGCATTTGTACGTCTTGAGATACGGGCTGTTCAATTACTTGATTAACAAAATCTCTTGAAATCTGAGATTCTACGATGTTCCATTCAGAAACATACGTTTTATAAAGTCTAATTAAACTTTCTCTCATTTCGCGGGATGTTAAGCTTTCTACCTCACAAGTTCTATCTACGATGTCATCCATTTCGGGAAATCTTCGAGTCAAAGATTGCCACTGATAAATAGGATCTTCTGAACAGTTCAATAATTTTCCAAAGGTAGAGACTTGGAGTAGCATATTCTGAAGAATTAGCATGGTATTCTCCATTGGAGGATCACCATGAGGCACTATGTAATGGGTTGTGTCTTCCATTCGTGAAGCTCCAGCACAAGCCTTGCACATTCATCACTAGTACAAGCTCCCTCGCAAAGCCACTTATAGGGTTTGTGATAAAGCCTCCTAAGTCCCCTGTGAACGATATCCCCATCTGCCATAGCAACATCCTTTCCGATTTTGGAGTCTGTTGACACTCTAAAGGTACCCCTTTTAATCTGACATGTCAACTTTTTTCGACTTTAAAACAAGAAAATGTCAGAAATGTTCCAGAAATAAGGGGCGAAAGCTCACCTCTTTAAGCATTGTCACTGCATGGCACTGGTCAGTTAAAACAGGTACCCCCCCCGAATCCTTAGGATTGCCTTTTCAGATTTCAGATCCGAGAAGAGCTTACGTTGGGGCAGGTATAATCATGATGTACTTGCTAGAAGGATGGGGTTTTAGACCCATTCTTTTGATAACAGGATAGAGGAACGCGGTGGGAAAAGTTTACCTTGTGGGAGCGGGGCCAGGGGATCCGGGATTACTCACCCTTAAAGCGAAGGCAATTTTAGAGCGATCGGATGTGGTTTTTTATGATGCTCTCATTAGCCCGGAGATTTTAGCTCTGATTCCCCCCTCTGCCCTACGCATCCATGCGGGAAAGCGCCGGGGTCGTCATTCTCTGTCCCAGGAGGAAATCACCGAGCAGTTAATTGCCAAGGCTCAAGCTTTTGAAACGGTGGTACGGCTCAAAGGGGGCGATCCCTTTGTTTTTGGTCGGGGGGCGGAGGAGGCAGAAGCCTTGTTAGCAGCGGGTATTGCGGTGGAAGTGGTGCCTGGGGTTACGGCGGGGGTAGCGGTGCCGGCCTATGCGGGGATTCCCCTCACCCATCGGCTCTTTAGTTCCTCCGTTGCCTTTGTGACCGGGCACGAATCGGCGGGCAAGTATGCCCCTCAGGTGCAGTGGCGCAGCTTTGCCCAGGGGGCCGAAACGATCGTTATTTATATGGGCTTACACAATTTAGCGTTTATTGTTGCGGAACTGATGGCGGGGGGAAAGCCCCCAGAAACCCCCATTGCCTTGATTAGTGAGGGGACTTGCGCTACCCAGCAAATTGTGGTGAGCGAACTGGGAACGATCGTTGCGGCGGGGGTGGATTTGCCCTCTCCTACCCTAGCGATCGTGGGGGATGTGGTGAAGTTACAGCCAGAGTTATTTGCGGCTAGCCCCCTGGGATCTGATTCCTCTGGCTCCTGATCAGCTTAGCTTGGTCTCCGTGACCAAGGTGGCACTAACCCAGGCCCCAGTAGCGTCATAGTGGCGGATCAGACGTTGGCGTTGACCAGTAGCCAGGAGCCAACCGACTTCCACAAAAAAGGGCTGACGTAACAACAAGGTCAGGGGAGTATTACAGGACGTACCATCGGGCAGGAGTAAAATCTGGCGCAGTTGACCTTGGCTAGTAAAAAGCAGACGGTTTCCCTCAATGTGGGCTCTGTCTACAAGGGTTTGTCCGCGAAAATGTAGGTGTTGTTCTAGTTCGTTGCCCTGTTGTTGGAGGGATAATTCTGTTGGGGTCACTTCTGGGGAGCGTAGGTCGGCATAGGCGGTACAGGCTTGACCTTGCCAAGTCCCTAACAGTTGCTCCAGGGTCAAAGGGGGGCGTTCCTGAGCTTGACTACCGTTACGAAATTCTCGGATCAGGGTCAAACTGCTGAGTTGGGATTGTTGATCAAAGAGTTGAACCAAGCGTAGGCGACGATCTTGGTGGACAAAACCAAATTCGGCCCCAAAGTCGGAAAAGGGAGCAAGCTGAAAAGAGCCTTTGGAAAAAGCACCCGTATCGAAGAAAATAATCTGACGGCCCAGGGTTCGGTAGTCCTGACGGTAATCCTGGATCGGTGGCTCTTGATAATCTGGGGTGGCATAACGACGGAGACGAAACTGCACCAGTTGGTTATCTTCAAAGGCTTCCAGATTAAGAATCGAGGGGGTCGAACTGAGGATTTCCCCCTGGGGAGAGAGTTGGGTAAAGGAACCCCGCCATTCTCCTAAATTTTTAAGGAAGTTTTCCCAGTTACTACCCATCGTTACTGCCCCGTGTATTCCCTTTGATTGCCCTGTAATTCTGATTACCCTGTGATTTCCTTTAATGCAGCACAGCCAACGTTACCCAATGCTCCCATAGGTTGAGGAATAAAGCTAGCCAGAACCTTTTGGCTTGTCTTGGCTTAACTGGGATACTGGCGGCGCAGGCGCACGGATTGGGCGTGGGAGTAGAGGCCTTCCGTTGTGGCTAACAGATCGATCGCTCCGGCAACTTTTTGGAGGGCTTGGGGGGTGTATTCAATTAAACTGGAATGTTTTAAGAAGGTTTCGACTCCTAGGGCGGAGGCATAGCGGGCGGAGCCGGAGGTGGGCAGGGTGTGGTTGGGCCCGGCCAGGTAATCCCCCACGGCTTCGGGGGTGGAGGAGCCTAAGAAGATTGCCCCGGCATGACGAATTTGATCCAATAAGCTCCAGGGGTCTGCCACTTCTAGCTCTAGGTGTTCCGGTGCAAATTGATTCGACAGTTCGATCGCTTCCTGTAAGGTCTCCGTAACGATCGCTACGCCATAGTGGGCAATGGCTTTTTCGGTGATCACTTTGCGGGGGTGATCCGCTAACTGTTGGGTAATTTCTGCGGCTACGGCTTTGGCGATGTCTAAATGGGGGGTAATTAAAATGGCGGCGGCCAGGGTGTCGTGTTCCGCTTGAGCCAGTAAATCGGCGGCAAGGTAGACCGGGTTCGCTTGGTGATCCGCAATCACTAAAACCTCGGAAGGCCCCGCTAAGGAGTCAATCCCCACCAGTCCATAGACTTGCTTTTTCGCCAAGGTCACGTAGATATTCCCCGGCCCCGTAATCACATCGACTTTGGGGATGGTAGCTGTGCCATAGGCCAAAGCACCGATCGCCTGGGCTCCGCCGACCCGATAAATTTCTTCAATGCCCGCTTCCTGAGCCGCCACCAGCACCGCTGGGTTAATGCCCGTACTGCCCCGGCCCGGGGGGGTCACCATGACAATGCGGGGTACACCGGCAACTTTTGCGGGGATGGCATTCATTAACACCGTACTAGGGTAGGCCGCTTGCCCACCGGGGACGTATAACCCTGCCCGATCGACGGGGGTATAGCGTTTGCCTAGGACTATGCCATCGTCCCCAAATTCTACCCAACTGCGGGGAATACGTTTTTCGTGGAACGCTTGGATGCGGTGACGGGCCAGGCGAATGGCATCCAGTAATTCCTTAGAAACCTGTTGATAAGCTGCATCCAGTTCTGCCCCCCCCACCCGCAGGGTCTCGATCGTTAGGGTGGTTTGATCAAATTCTTCCGTATAGCGAATTAGAGCCGTATCTCCCTGTCGTCGCACACTTTGCAATACTTCCCGAACCGTAGACTCCTTGTGCAGAATCGCCTCATCCTGAGTCCGATCGCAGATCCGCTGGAGTTCGACCTCAGCTTCTGAGCGTTGGGTAATGATACGTAAGATGGACACGGGAACACCTGTAGGAAGTAGAACCATTGATCCCAGTTTAACGAAAAATTAAGGTATGGGGGAATTCTCCCTAGGGTTTATCTGGGCTTTGTGATGATTTCAGCTTTGATCGTCAGTCCTAGATCGTAA
>DALYGI010000082.1:6551-12645 GCA_031971595.1 Prochlorotrichaceae cyanobacterium CTOTU29312 | reverse complement strand
ACTGCATTCCAGCTTAATGAGGGAGTTTACGGCGATCGTTTCTCTAGCTTTGCCCTCAAGCCGTGTTGTGGCCTGTCCATTGGGAACAGAATTTATGGTTCAAAAACCAACCATTAGTATTACTCACCTGGGGTGTGAGAAAAACCGCATTGACACAGAGCACATGATCGGACTTTTGCTTCAGGCAGATTATCCGGTTACCCTCGATGAATCGATCGCAGATTATGTGGTCGTCAATACCTGTAGCTTTATCCAAGCAGCGCGGGAAGAGTCGGTGCGTACCCTAGTGGAACTGGCGGAAGCGGGCAAAAAAATCGTGATTGCGGGGTGCATGGCTCAGCACTTCCAAGAGCAATTACTGGAAGAACTGCCCGAAGCGGTGGCACTCGTGGGTACCGGAGACTACCAAACGATCGTGGATGTGATCAATCGGGTTGAGCAAGGCGATCGGGTTATAGCCGTGACCCCCACCCCAACGTTTATTGCCGACGAAGAACTACCCCGTTACCGCACCACCACGGAAGCCGTGGCCTATCTGCGGGTGGCGGAGGGTTGCGATTACCGATGTGCCTTTTGCATCATTCCCCATCTGCGGGGGGATCAACGATCGCGCTCCATTGAGTCCATTGTGACCGAAGCCCACCGTCTTGCGGCGGAAGGGGTTCAGGAAATCGTCCTGATTTCTCAAATTACAACGAACTATGGGCTCGATCGCTACGGTAAGCCGATGTTAGCGGAGCTATTGCGGGCGTTGGGGGCGGTGGATGTGCCCTGGATTCGCATTCACTATGCCTATCCCACGGGCCTAACCTCCGAGGTGATTCAAGCCATGGGCGAGGTGCCCAACGTTTTACCCTACCTGGATTTACCCCTGCAACATTCCCACCCGGATGTGCTCAAAGCCATGAACCGCCCCTGGCAAAGTCAGGTGAACGATCGGGTTTTGGACAATATCAAAGCAGCCTTACCGGAAGCGGTGATGCGAACCACTTTTATTGTGGGATTTCCCGGTGAAACGGAAGCCCATTTTCAACACCTGTTGGAATTTGTGGAGCGCCACCAGTTTGATCACGTCGGTGCCTTTACCTTTTCCCCGGAAGAGGGAACCCCCGCCTTTAACCTGCCCAATCCCGTGGATGCGGAGGTGATGGCCGATCGTCTCCATCGCTTAATGAGCTTGCAACAACCCATTGCCCATCGTCGCAATCAAGCGCAAGTGGGGCGCATTGTGGACGTACTCATTGAAGGGGAGCATCCCGAAACCGGCCTCAAAGTCGGACGATCGGCCCGCTTTGCCCCGGAAGTGGATGGGGTGGTGTACGTGGAGGGTGCTGCACGGTTGGGGACTTTAGTTCCTGTCCGCATCACAGACGCAGAAGTTTATGACTTAAGGGGCTGTGTGGTAAATCACGCCGCATTAAACCCTGAATCAGCGTCCTGAATCAGACCCTAGTTAGCACAGCCCTGGCTAACGAGAACTAATGACAATTCAATATGCCTCGCTGGTTTTTACCGCCGAGTTTTCACTGTAAAAGTTTGACCTGAGTTCTCTAGAACTCTGTATCCCTTAGGAGATTACATGACCCTTTCTTTTAAAACCCTTGGTCTATCTGAAGCCCGTATTCATCATTTAGAAAAATTAGAATTTAGTGCGCCTACAGCCATTCAAAGTGAAGCCATTCCCCATTTACTGTCTGGCCGGGATGTGGTGGGCCAAGCTCAGACCGGGACGGGTAAAACCGCTGCCTTTTCTCTGCCTATTTTGGATCGGATTAATCCCCGCAATCGGGCGGTTCAAGCCCTGATTTTGGTACCCACCCGCGAACTGGCGGTTCAAGTGACCCAGGCTATCCGCCAATTTAACACCGATCGCCAGATCTATATTCTCAGTATTTATGGGGGGCAATCCATTGAACTCCAACTCGATCGCCTCGATCGGGGCAGTCAGGTGGTGGTGGGCACTCCGGGCCGGGTGCTGGATATGCTCAGCCGGGGAGCGTTGAAACTAGATCAACTCAGTTGGCTGGTGCTAGACGAAGCGGATGAAATGCTGAGCATGGGCTTCATTGACGACGTGGAAACCATCCTCTCCAAATCTCCTTCCGAGCGTCAAACCGCCTTTTTCTCCGCCACCATGCCCCCCACAGTGTCGGAATTGGTCACCAAGTTTTTGCGCTCTCCCGTCATGATTAACCTGGAGCAACCCAAAGCCGCTCCCAATCGGATTAATCAGTACGCCTACATGGTTCCCCGTGGCTGGACAAAGGCCCGGGCCTTGCTGCCCATTTTGGAAATGGAAGAGCCCGACTCCGCCATTATTTTTGTGCGTACCCGTCGTACCGCCGCCGACCTTACCAGTCAACTCCAAGCTGCGGGGCATAGTGTGGATGAGTACCACGGCGATCTGAGCCAAACCCAGCGGGAGCGGTTGTTACTGCGGTTCCGTCAGCGTCAGGTGCGTTTAGTGGTAGCCACAGATATTGCAGCACGGGGGATTCACGTTGATGACCTGAGCCATGTGATTAACTTTGATCTACCAGACAATTTGGAGAACTACGTTCACCGCGTCGGTCGTACCGGTCGGGCGGGCAAAGAAGGGACAGCCCTAGCCCTGATTCAAGGGGGCGATCGTCGTCGTCTGCGGGACATTGAGCGCCATGTGCGCCAGCGCTTAGATATTCGGCCCATCCCCAACCGGGCGGATATTGAAGCCCATCATCTGGTTTCCCTCAAGTCTCAAATTCGGGATGCCCTGAGCAGCGAGCGCCTAGCCTCCTTCCTGCCCATTGTTTCCCAACTGGTGGATGAAAACTTCGATCCCCGCACCATTGCCGCCGCCGCCCTGCAAATGTCCTACGATCGTACCCGTCCCGGTTGGATGCGTTTAGCCTCCGACGACGAGGTTTTAGAATATCCCGATATGGACACCCCCAAACCCCGCAAGCGCAGTTCTTCCCGCAAATCCGGTGGAGACGATCGTTTCCGGGATTCAGGACGGGACTCTGGCCGGGATTCAGGAAGAGATTCAGGAGCGCGAGGCTATATCGATCGCTCTGAAGATGTGCCCAAACCCCGCCGCAATCGCTCAAACCGGGATCAAGTGGGGTCTGGCTCTTTCGATCGTCGTGGAAACGATCGGGATAGGGAATAGGGAATAGGGAATAGGGAATAGGGAATAGGTTATAGGGAATAGGTTATAGAGAATAGGGAATAGCTGATCTTCCAGTGAAAACTGTTCTAGGGATAAGTTATCCCCTGTCCCCCCTGTCCCCTAATCCCTGTCCCCTAACCCCTAACCCCTAACCCCTGTCCCCTAACCCCTAACCCCTAACCCCTGTCCCCTAATCCCTAAGCCAAACAAGCTGCTAGATCTGCCTCTGGTGTGGTGATGGCTTTCAGGCGGTATTGGTCTGAAAGGAGTTTCAACACATTGGCGGAGAGGAAGGCGGGTAGGGTGGGGCCTAGGCGAATGTCCTGGATCCCTAAGTGCAAGAGGGTTAGCAGTACGGCGACGGCTTTCTGTTCGTACCAGGATAAAATCATGGACAGGGGAAGGTCGTTAACTCCTACGCCGAAGGCGTTGGCTAGGGCTAGGGCAATTTGAATGGCGGAGTAGGCATCGTTGCACTGGCCCACGTCTAAAAGGCGGGGGATGCCTTGAATGTCTCCTAGGTTTTGATCAAAGAACCGGAATTTACCGCAGGCCAGGGTTAAGACGACGCAATCCTGGGGAACTTGCTCTACAAATTCTGTGTAGTAATTGCGATCGGGTTTGGCTCCATCACAGCCCCCCACGAGGAAGAAGTGACGAATTTTACCGGCTTTAACGGCTTCGATGACTTGATCTGCTACGCCTAAGACTGCGTTGCGGGCAAAGCCGGTGGTGACGTGGCGATCGGGTTCATCTTCGGTAAATCCAGGTAAGGAGAGGGCTTTTTCGATTACGGGTTGTAGGTCGGGATGGCCGCTGTCTGCGGTGGGGGGGAGGTACTGAAGCCCTGGATAGCCTACGGGGCCGATGGTAAAGAGTTTGTGGTCGTAGGTATCGTGGGGGGGCATCAGGCAATTGGTGGTCATGACGATCGCCCCTGGGAAGCGGGCGAAGTCTAGCACTTGGTTTTGCCATGCGGTGCCATAGTGGCCGTAGAGGTGGGGGTAGCGTTGTTTAAGCTGAGGGTAGCCGTGGGCGGGCAGCAGTTCCCCGTGGGTATAAACGGTGATGCCGGTGCCAGCGGTTTGAGCTAAAACGTGCTCCAGTTGGGGAATATCGTAACCAGAGACTAAAATGGCTTTGCCCTGCCGCGCATTGAGGGGGACGATCGTGGGGGTGGGGTGGCCGTAGGTGCTGGTATGGCCCGCGTCTAGCAATTCCATCACCCGCAAATTGATTTCCCCGACCTTGAGGGCTAGCCCCACCCAATCATTGAGGGATAGGTCACGGCGATCGAGGGCGGCAAGACCTTCATAACAGAATTGGTAAACACGATCGTCTTCCTGACCTAACTCCATGGCGTGGAACGCATAGGAAGCCATGCCCTTCAGCCCATAGAGAACTGTTAACTTCAGGGAGAAAATGTCCGCATCTCCCCCCGCCTGTGCGATAAACTGCAAGGTCAGGTTTTCCCCCTGTTCCGACAGGCTTGCTTCAAAATCCGGGTGGTACTGGGCAATGGTGGGCCAGATTTCTGGGGCTCCCGTTGCTTGTTCAATGTCCGCTTTTAGGGCTTCCCGATAGGCGATCGCCTGTTCAATGTAGACCTTGAAGCGCTTGGCATCAAAATTCAAATTGGTCATGGTGGAAAAAATAGACTCACAGGTAAAGCGATCGACCCCTTGAGTATTGAAGGCCAAATCCTTAGCCCGTAAAGCGATCGGAGCGATCCCCCGTAAAACGTACATTAATAAATCTTGGGTTGCATTCACCTCCGGGCTTTTACCACAAGCACCCCATTGGTGACAGCCTTGCCTGCTGGCAGTTTGCTCACATTGTTCGCAAAACATAAATTCGCCTCGTTAATCCTCGTTGGTTTTCGTTATCAACAGCAGGAGGGGGGAAGCGTCGATCGGGGAATCTACAGCAAAACTTCAGATCCGAGCTAGCAATTCTTATTATGAAATCTAAAATCTAAAACCGAGCCATAACCATTGGAAGAACACAAGCATTGTGGTACCCTTCTCTATCTAGACTGGACGCAAATTTCGAGGCATAAGAGTCTTTAGGCCTGGGTCGCAAAAGTCTGAGAGAAACTCAAGATACCAGGGGATTAAATGGGGGGATCAAATGGAATGAAGCTTTACTTTACCGGTGGCACTGATGCTGGCTTAGTTCGTTCTAATAATCAGGATGCTCACTACATCGATCCGGAAGGTCGCTTCTTTATCGTGGCAGATGGCATGGGGGGGCACGCAGGGGGTCAAGAGGCCAGTGCGATCGCGGTTAAGACCATTGAACAATATTTGAAAGACCATTGGAAGAGCCCCAAGGCTTCTTCCTGGATTCTAGAGCAGGCGATTATCGAGGCCAATCGCGCCATTCTTCGGGATCAGGATTTACACCCCGAACGGGCAGACATGGGAACTACGGTGGTCATGGTCATTTTTCGCCCTCCCGTGAGCGATCCGACGGGGGAGCCGGAGCCCTGGTGTGCCCATGTGGGAGATTCTCGTCTTTACCGTTTACGGGGATCTCATCTGGCCCAAATTACGGAAGATCATACCTGGGTAAACCGGGCCCTGCGCTTAGGGAATATTACCCCGGAGCAATGTCGCACCCATCCCTGGCGGCACGTTTTATCCCAGTGTTTAGGACGCAGAGATTTACAGGATATTAGCGTACAACCCTTTGAGGTGTTGCCCGGCGATCGGCTCCTGCTCTGTAGTGACGGCCTCACGGAAGAAGTACCGGATGATCTCATTGCCCAGACCCTCAAAAAAATGCGGGCCAGCGATATGGTTGTCAACAACCTCATCACGATCGCTAAGGAACGGGGTGGTCGAGACAATATCACCGTGGTCGCCCTGATCGCCGATATGCATCAATAGTTATCCGTGGCTAGTTATCCGTGGCTAGTTATCCGTGGCTAGTTATCCGTGG
>DALYGI010000082.1:0-6451 GCA_031971595.1 Prochlorotrichaceae cyanobacterium CTOTU29312 | reverse complement strand
TGGCTAGTTATCCGTGGCTAGTTATCCGTGGCTAGTTATCCGTGGCTAGTTATCCGTGGCTAGTTATCCATAATCACCCAGGCATCCGATCGGGGGATTTTAGGGAGACTGGAGAAGGGAGATAGGGTAGAATCAGACCAGGATAGGGCATAAGGCACCTTTTGGGTGTTCTGCCGTCATGGCTATCTATTGTTGTACTGTTCTAGTGGTGTTTGGACGTGCGAGGTAACGTGAACCATTCCTTCAAAATTCCATCGGCGATCGTAGCCGCTTTCAGCTTGTCTGCCTTAGGGGTTGCCCCGATCGCACAAGCCGGATCTTTAGCCTTGAGCGCCAATGTCCCTGGGGTAGAAGCCTCGGCCTTAACCTTTGGTGATCCCCTGCCTTTGGTGCCGCCCTCCCCGGTTCTCTCTAGTCCCCTCCTGCAATTGTCCCAGACGGTTACGGAAGATCCTAGGGTTTTAGTGGCGGAGATCCAGGTTCGGGGTGTGGAGGGGAATCCCCAGGCAAACCTCTTGCGGGATGAGGTGTACAACGCCATTCAAATTACCCCCGGTAAACCCACCACCCGTCAGTCCCTAGAAGATGACCTGAATGCCATCTTTGCCACGGGCTATTTCAGTAATGTTCAGTTTTTACCCGAAGATACGCCGCTAGGGGTGCGTATTACCTTTTTAGTGACCCCCAACCCCGTGCTGAGTAGCGTTCAAGCCTCCGAGGGAACGCGGGTTTTACCCCCTACTTTAGTGGAAGATAGTTTTAAGCCCCTCTACGGACGCATCTTAAACTTTAAGGATTTGCAGGATGGGATCCAAGCCATTAACCAGTGGTACCAGGAAAATGGCTACGTCTTGGGGCAGGTTATCGATGCTAGTCAGGTTAGCCCGGATGGGGTGGTTACCCTCACGATCGCCGAGGGGGAAGTCTTCAACGTAGATGTGCGCTTTGTGGATGAAAATGGCGCAGAGGTTGAAGGTAAAACCAAGCCCTATGTTATTACCCGTGAGTTTTCCTTGAAACCGGGGGATGTGTTTAACCGGAACCAGGCAGAAAGTGATCTGCAACGGGTCTTTGGTTTGGGGATTTTTGAAGATGTACAGCTTTCCCTCGATCCCGCCCCGGACGATCCCCGCAAAGTGGTGGTCATTGCCAACGTCACCGAAGGCCGCACGGGCTCCATTGGGGCGGGGGCCGGTCTGAGTTCCTCCACCGGGCTCTTTGGCTCCATTAGTTACCAGCAGCAGAACCTCCGGGGGCGAAACTACACCCTGGGCACGGACTTGACCCTCGGTACGGATGCCTTACTCTTTAACGTTTCCTTCACCAATCCCTGGATTAAAAACGATCCCTATCGCACCTCCTATAGCGTCAATGCCTTCCGGCGGCGATCGATTTCGTTGGTTTTTGATGAGGGCAAGCGGGACATCGATCTGCCCAATGGGGACACCCCACGGGTTGTACGCACCGGGGGCGGGCTGAACTTTAGCCGTCCGCTGTCTAAAGATGTGTATAACCCCTCCGTATGGACAGCTTCCCTAGGGCTAGAGTACCAACGGGTCAATATCCAAGACTCTGAGGGGGACAAAGCCTCGCGGGATGAATTAGGGAATGCCTTGACCGTGAGCGGTGAAAATGCGGATGATCTCTTAGTGGTGGGATTTGGCTTAAGCCGTGACCTCCGCAATACCCGCACCCAACCCACCGCTGGCTCCCTGGCACGGGTGGGCGTAGATCAATCCTTACCCTTGGGGCAGGGCAGCATCCTGATGAGCCGTCTGCGGGGCAGCTATAGCTACTACATTCCCCTGCGGTTGGTGCGTTTTAGTAAGGGCTGTAAAGCGGAAAACCCCTCGCCTTTAGACTGTCCGCAAACCCTCGCCTTTAATATTCAGGGGGGAACAGTTTTCGGTGATTTACCGCCCTACGAAGCCTTTTCCTTAGGGGGTAGTAACTCCGTGCGTGGCTATGAGGAAGGGGAAATTGGGGCGGGTCGGAGTTTCCTCCAGGCCAGTGCAGAATACCGTTTTCCGCTCTTTTCCTTTGTGGGCGGGGCGCTGTTTGCGGATGTGGGCACGGATCTGGGCAGTGCGGAGGGAGTGCCTGGAAATCCGGCGGGAATCCGGGAGAAGCCGGGCAGCGGCTTTGGGGTTGGCTTAGGGGCGCGGGTGCGCTCTCCCATTGGAGCCATTCGGATCGATTATGGCTTTAACGATCAGGGCGATGGCCGGTTCCACTTTGGGATTGGCGAACGGTTCTAGCCCTTAGGAATGCGGACTTTATAACCTGGAATTTCACTACAAAGACACAGAAGCCCCGCAGGAATGCCTTTGTGTTCTTTGTGCCTTTGTGGTTTAACCCTGAACTTTCCGGTTTATTGAATTCACAATCCTTAACATAGGCCCTGAACATAGTGCCCTGAACATAATCCCCTAGCACAGTCCCTTAAAAAAGTACCCTAACAAATAGAGGGAGCCACACAGTACGGTACAGTCCCCCTGATCGGGGGGCTCAAGCTCGGTCAATGCCTCAAAGAGATCTCCATAAACTCGACAGAGGGCGGGGCTAAAGGTTTGGGCCAGGATGGCCAGATCTGCTGGGGCCGCACTACTGTGATCCGGTACGGGCACCAGGTGCAGGCGATCGTTGGGGCGTAGCAGCGCTTGGAAAATCTCCCGGTGATCCTTAGTGCTGAGCATTCCCATGATCCAGGTGATGGGTTCCTGGGGATCCCGAAAGGAGGCCCGATCGAGATAGTGCCGGAGGGCAAGGGCAGCAGCGGGGTTATGGGCTCCATCCACCAAGAGGGGCCGATCGTTCCAGGTTGTCCACTGTAAGCGGCCCGGCCAGGTTGCGCGGGCCATGCCCCGTTGCAGGGCGGTCTGGGAAATCTGCCAGCCTTGGGTTTGTAAGCATTGCAGGGCAGCGATGGCCAGGGCAGAGTTAACCTGTTGCACCTCTCCCTGAAGTTGAATGGCGTAGGCTTGGCCGTTCCACTGCAAGTACTGAAGGTGGGGCTTTAGGTTTGGCATTTCTAGATCTAGAGTTTTTAGATCTGGCGTTTCTAGCTCTGGTGTTTCTCGATCGGAAATCTCTAGGGCTGGACTTACCCAAGTTACGGGACAGCCTAGGGCTTGAGCTTTTGCCGCAATGACCTCCTGGGCTTCCGGGGGCAGGGGCCCCACCAAGGCGGGGCAGTGGGGTTTGAAAATACCCGCCTTTTCACCGGCAATTTTGCCCAAGGTGTCCCCCAGCACTTGCCAATGCTCTCGACTAATGGAGGTAACGATCGTCACTAGGGCCTGATCCTTGACATTAGTGGCATCTAAGCGCCCCCCTAGTCCCACTTCCATAATTACAATTTCCGCCTTTTGCTGGGCAAAATAGAGCCAGGCCGCAGCGGTGACAATTTCAAACAGGGTGGGGGGAGGTAAGGCCGGATCGATCGCGGCGATCGTTTCTTGGATGACCAGTCGGAGGGCGGCGGGGGCAATGAACTGCCCTTGAAACTGGATCCGTTCGCACCAACTAACCAAATGGGGGGAGGTATAACAGCCCACCCCATACCCCGCTTCTAACAGAACCCGATAGAGGTAGGCACACACGGAACCCTTGCCGTTAGTCCCCGCCACATGGACGATCGGCACTTGGTTTTGAGGATTTCCCAGGCGATGGAGCAAATCCTGAATGCGATCGAGCCCTAGATTGACCCCAAACTGCTGAAAGGGCTGTAAGAGATCATCTAAATTCACCACCTCAGGAAAACTCACCGCCTCCCCAGCGCTTCTAACGTCTAGCCTCTCATCACTCATCACTCATCACTCATCACTAATCACGGCTCACGATTTTAACGGCATGGCAACTTCAGTGCCAAGATCCCAAGATCCGCCCCTGAGCCAGAGGGAACTTGTTCTCGAACCGGGGAAAATGGGAGGTTGCCTTATGTCAAAATGAAAGTGTCCGATCGCAAGTATTCCTAGCGCCTACTCCGCTCTTGTCCCGTTGCCCTGCCCTTTATGCCTCATCCCCTCTACATTGCATTTATCTGGCATCAGCACCAACCGCTGTACAAGTCGGTTTTTGAATCGGACTATCGTTTGCCCTGGGTACGGTTGCATGGCACCAAAGACTATTTGGATCTGATCTTACTCCTAGAGCAATTTCCCCGGCTCCGCCAAACGGTGAACCTGGTTCCATCCTTGCTGTTGCAAATTGATGATTATGTTTCTGGCCGGGCACGGGATCCCTATTTGAACCTCACCCTGACCCCTGGGGAAAACCTAGACCGATCGCAACACCGCTTTATTTTGGAGCATTTTTTTGAAGCCCATCGCCTCACCCTCATTGACCCCCATCCCCGCTATCGAGAACTTTACGGCCAACAGCACGATCGGGGTATGGACTGGTGTTTAGAACATTGGACTCAACAGGATTATGAAGATTTACTCACCTGGCATAATCTGGCCTGGATTGATCCCCTCTTTTGGGATGACCCGGAGATCGCGGGCTGGCTGAAGCGGGGTCGCAATTTTACCCTGAGCGATCGTCAAGCCCTGTGGCGCAAGCAGCAAGGTATTTTGCAACGGATTATTCCCCAGCACCGGGCCATGCAGGAACGGGGCCAGCTAGAGGTGACCACTTCCCCCTATACCCACCCCATTTTGCCCCTGCTGGCGGATACGGATGCGGGGCAGCGGGCCGTGCCAGAGATGGTGTTACCCGCTGAACGATTCCGCTGGGTGCAGGATGTGGCTCGGCATCTGAAACGGGGGCGAGAGGTCTACGAGCAATATTTTGGCCGATCGCCTTTGGGATTGTGGCCCTCCGAGCAATCCGTTAGCCCAGACATTTTAAGAGCGATCGTGGAGCAGGGGTTTGAGTGGACGTGTTCCGATGAGGGGGTTTTGGGGTGGACTTTACAGCGCTACTTTCACCGCACCGCCCAGGGCTGTGTGCAGGAGCCCCAATTACTCTATCGCCCCTACCGCCTAGACTTGGGAGACACCACCCTCAAAATTGTCTTTCGGGATCACCACCTCTCCGATCTCATTGGCTTTACCTACAGCGGCATGGATCCTCACCAAGCGGCCCGTGATCTGGTGGAGCATCTTCATGCCATTGCCCACAGTCTTAAAATTCGTCAGGACGGCAACAGCACCGCCTTAGCGGATCCCTGGCTTGTGACGATCGCCTTGGATGGGGAAAACTGCTGGGAATTTTATGCCCAGGATGGCAAGCCCTTTTTAGAAACCCTGTACCGTCTTCTCAGTGCGGATCAACGGCTAGAACTGGTTACGATCGCAGATTTTCTCGATCGGTTTCCGCCCCCAGACACCCTGCCCGCCCACAAACTCCACAGCGGCTCCTGGGTGAATGCCAACTTCACCACCTGGATTGGGGATCCGGTCAAAAATCGGGCCTGGGATTTGTTGTCTCAAGCGCGGCAAACCCTGTCTCGCCATGCCGAAGCCACCCCCGAAGCCTGTCCCACCGCTTGGGAAGCCCTCTTTGCCGCCGAAGGATCAGACTGGTTTTGGTGGTTTGGGGAAGGACATTCCTCCACCCAGGATGACATTTTTGATGCCCTCTTTCGGGAACACCTCACCGCCATTTACCAATCCCTGGGGGAACCCGTGCCCCCCATCCTCGACAAACCCCTAGAAATGCACCAAGCCCGGCCCAACGCCGAGCCCCTCAGCGCCATCCATCCCCCCCTAGATGGTTCCGGCTCCATGACCGGCTGGGAAAGTGCCGGACGCTTAGATATTGGCAACACCTGGGCCACCATGCACCGCGTCAGTACCCTTCAGCGCCTCTGGTACGGCACCAACGCCACCCACTGTTGCCTGCGTTTAGACCTGCTCCCCGGTGCCAAACCCGGCATCGACTGCCCCCCGGAATTGCATTTAATTTGGTTCTATCCCGATCGTCCCGGTCATAATAGCCCCATTCCCCTGTCCCAATTGCCCCAACGTCCGCCCCTCAATTATCTCTATCGTCATCACCTCAATATTCACCTTCTAGAGCGATCGATTCGGTTTCAAGAAGCGAAGTCAGAATTACTCTGGCATCCGCGCATTAGCCACACCCACATAGCGATCGATCGTTGTATTGAAATTGCTATCCCTTGGTCAGATTTACGGGTGCAATCGGGCTGGAGCTTAAACTTAATTGTCTTGTTAGCCCGATCCCAACAGTTTCAAAGTGTTTTACCAGAGGATCAAATGTTGGAAATTTTAGTACCCAGTTTGGAAGGACGATCGTAAAAGATCCCATCGAAAATATATAATCTAGATTGGAAATCTTTATGCAGCAAAAATTCTGATTATTTGACGTTTTACGACCAGCCTGATCCCCAGAGAGCCAAAAAATCATGATTCAGCCTATACTGTTAGAAAAACTAGGGACATTACCAGAATCCTTGCAAAACGAGGTCTTAGACTTTGTTGATTTC
>DALYGI010000081.1:11315-12681 GCA_031971595.1 Prochlorotrichaceae cyanobacterium CTOTU29312 | reverse complement strand
TCCCTAACCCCTATTCCCTATTCCCTAACCCCTATTCCCTAACCCCTATTCCCTACTCCCTACAAAATACCCACAAAATGCAGGAAACCTTGCCCGGTAACCATTTCAAACAGCAACGCCACAAAACCCACCATGGCCAAGCGACCATTCCACACCTCCGCAAAGGTGGTCAAGCCCCACTGCCACCGCTCTTGGGGATAAAGCTTCGTACTCTGAGGCGGGTGAATCACCTCCTCCAAGGTCAAGCTCGGATTAGCCAAAGACTCTTCCACTAAATCCGCTAAATCCTCAATGAACCGAGGATGGGTATTGAGAGCCGGTACGCGGCGGAAATGTTCAATGCCCGCTTCCTCCGCCAGTTCCCGATACTCAATATCAATTTCTTGCAGGGTCTCAATGTGTTCCGAGACAAAGCTAATGGGAACCACTAAAACCTCATCCACGCCCTTCGCCCCCAACTCTTCGATCGCATCCTCCGTATAGGGCTTCAGCCACTCCACCGGCCCCACCCGGCTTTGATAGGCCAGGGTATGGGCATTAGGACGATTGAGGGTTCTCATAATCCGAGCGGTACAGTCCTCAATCTCCCGCTGGTAGGGATCCCCCGCCTCTTCCACATAACTGAGGGGCACACCGTGGGCACTAAAGAAAATATGTACCTGCTCCGGGTGTTCGCTCTTATCTAACTCCTGACGAATCAGATCCGCCATCGCTTCCAGATAACCCGATCGCTGGTACCAGGATGGAATCACCGTATAGGGAATTGCCTTAAACTCTGGATCCTCTAGCTGTAACCGCTCTAGCAAGCGGAAACTGGAGCCACTGGTACTAATGGAAAACTGCGGATAGAGGGGTAAAATGACCAAACGATCGACCCGATCGCGCTTAATCGTGTCAATGGCCTCCTCCGTAAAGGGGTGCCAGTACCGCATCCCAATATAGGCCGTCGCGTCTAGATTGCGTTGGTGTAACCGCATTTCCAAGGCATGGGCCTGCTCCTCCGTAATGCGCCGCAAGGGAGAGCCGCCCCCAATTTGGGCATAATTTTCAATAGATTTGCGGGTTCTGCCCTTAGCAATGAGCCAAGCCAGAGGACGCTGCATCCAGGTAAAGGGCAGCCGAATAATCTCAGGATCGGAAAAGAGGTTAAACAAAAAGGGGCGAACATCTTCCGGTTTTTCTGGCCCCCCCAAATTCAAAAGTAGGATCCCTATGCGGCCCATAAAGCGCTTCCGTTCTTGCTACGGTGGACAGCCTAACTGCTGGAATCTTGTTAAATAAGGTGAAGGCAGCAGCAGGCACTTCTTAACAATAGTTCTTAAAGTATAGTAAAACTTTTTTGAGGAGAAGGTTAGGCCGCAAAATT
>DALYGI010000081.1:5199-11215 GCA_031971595.1 Prochlorotrichaceae cyanobacterium CTOTU29312 | reverse complement strand
ATAGTTCTTAAAGTATAGTAAAACTTTTTTGAGGAGAAGGTTAGGCCGCAAAATTAATTCTGAACCCCTGCCCTCTTCAATAAAAAACCTCCCCCCAGCCTCCAGGAGCGGAGCGGGGGAAGGTAAACCAATCTCTCAATTCCCCACGCCTGTTCAGCGGGAGAGTAAACCCAAGCCGCGATTAACGACGACGGGGCACCTTAGCCAGGTAATCCAAACCAGAGACAGAGCGAGTAGGCTCGATGTTTTGGCGAGGATTGATGGAACGGGCCATGCCCAGGAAGCTTTGGGGGCTGCCTGCTTGGACTTTGTTCTCTTGAGGAGTAAAGCGACGAACAGCATTTTGCCAGATGATTTGGGGGAAGCCCAAAATCGCACGGTGGTAGCCATCGTAGCGAGGGGATTTGATGTTAAAGGGCAGTTCACCCAATTCACGACCGGGCAGGTTGCGGCGGCGTTGGTAGGGAACGGTGTTGTAACCGAAGTTGCTGAGATACTCTTCGCTATCGAGCAGAGCATCAATGAAACCTTGGTAGCCCTTGGTGGCAATGACGATCGACCAAGCGATTTTTTCCCGCTCGCTGTATACGTCACGGCCTAAGACCTTTTGCACGCAATGCTCGACAAAGCGATAGTTGCTATTTTTCTCATAAAAGCTGTTTTTAAAGGTCTTGGACAGGAGCAGACCCCGAATGAAGTCCCGTACCGTCAGTTGACCATTACGCAACTGAGATTCCAGGATGGGCTCCCGATCCCATTTGAAGGCATGGAAGAAGATTTGGCGGTAAGCCGCTTCAATCAACGTGTCCATCTGCGTGGGGGCTAGCATATCCTCTGTATTAAAAATGCGAGGACGCTCATCCGTCCCTACTTCAAAGCCCTCAACCCGTTGATTTTGGCTGGATGGCGCGTATTCAAGTAAAGGAATTGCCACTGGTTAAGTCTCCCTTAAATTTTGAGTAAAATCTTACGAAATCTTACGAAGATTAATAATTAGGATCATACGGGCAGAGGGGCCACTGGTTAACTAAAGTTTGTAAATTCTTACAGCTTTTAATATTACAAAATGTAACAGCCCCTATTTTCTAAGCCATAATCGGCAAGATTTAGCCTAGGGGTAGGGTTCTAGCCCGTCGCCTCTGGTTCGGAGCGTGGAGAAATCTGAGATGGGGGGATTGACAAAACTTTACATTTGTCCAGGGTTTCATGATCCATCCTTAACACAATCTTTTTTGGATGCTCTCATTTCTGCCTGGGGAAGTACCTGGTGCGATCGTTTTCTGTTGGGGGTTGTACCGCCGGAGGTGCCGCCCTATGGGCCGGAGCAAATTTTGGAGCATTTGGAGGGGTGTTTGAGGGGACAGGGGTTAGGGGAGTGGGGAGTGGGGAGTGGTGGAGTGGGGAGCGAGGAGCAGGGAGTGAGAACAGGGGTGGCGTTGGTGTGGGTTGGGTTTAGTGCGGGGGTTGTGGGGGGGCTGTTGGCGGCTCGGCGGTGGCATCGTGAGGGGTTGGGTCGGGGTTTAGGATGCTCCGTAGCGGCGTTTATGGCGATCGATGGCTGGGGGGTGCCTCTGTGGGCGGATTTTCCCGTGTATAGTCTCAGTCCCGATCGTTTTGCCTATGAAACCATGCGCCCTTTACGATCGCCGCAGTTGCCCCATTTTTACGGGGATCCAGGGGTGAGTCATCTGGCACTCTGGGAAAGTCCCCATCGGGCGTTGGGTTGGGAAGAATCCGCTGGGGGAGAGCGGTTGCGGTTAACGGCGGCCCAGTATCTTCAGCGGCGATTGAGGGCGGTTGGCCTGTAATGGGGTGTAGTGGGGCTGTAGTTGGTTGTAAAACGTAACACCTTTACCGGGGTTAAAGCACTTTAATCGGGCCATTGATAGGGATAATTGAGGGCAAAACGATAAGAAACTATGGTGGTGACTTTCAAGGGGAGGCCATTTGACGGGGGGCCCGTGGATTGCGGGACGGTGGATCGCGGAACAGTAGATCGCGGGTCAGTAGATCGCGGATCATTGGATTGTGGAACAGTAGATCGTGGAACAGTGCTGCTTTCCCGACCGGCCTCGGCGGAAATGGATCAGGTTCAGGCCTTGGTGCTGCAAGTCCGGGCTGCCTTGGCGGAGCGTCCTCAAGAACCGGAGTTGCTTAGCATTCATTTTGATTTTCCAATGGCGGATCTCTTGGCGCTTTGGGAATCCCTGTCTTGCCCGGAAACACCCTATGCCTATTGGGAACAACCCCATCCTTCCCTGCGGATTTTAGCCATGGGTCAGGTGGTCAATATTCAAACCAGCGGCCCCCAGCGTTTTGATCTGGCTCAGACGGAGTTACAGCGCTGGCAGCGATCGATGTTGCACCTGTCTGCGGGCACTTCCGGATCGGGCCATGGCCACCCTAAGACTACGCCGCCCTGGTTGGCTAGTTTTACTTTTTTTGATGATTGTGGTGATTGTGGTGAGTTTGAAGCCGGGGCCGATCCCTTTGGGTCTCCCTTTGCCCCTGGCTGGATCTGGTTACCCCGCTGGCAGTTGTGTCGCTGGCCCGATCGTTGTGAACTGTGGGTGCATAGTCGCTTAACGCCAGGCTGTTCCATTGTCGATGGGGGGAATGGGGGCTCGGACGGGGTAGAGGCGGTGGTACGATCGGCCTGGGGCTTGTTTCAACAGCTTAAATATCGGCTTCCCCCTGAATCGGCAGCGGGACATTCTACCCGACACTTTGGAACTCCTTGCTTTTCCTCCTTAGTGCCTCCAGCAATCCAAACCGATCGGTTTGGGCGAGGGGTCGAGGCCATCTTGGCAGGCATGGAGGGGCGCTTACAAAAAGTGGTCTTAGCCCATCATTTAGATGTGCAAGTACATAAACCGTTTCACCTGCGCCAATCGCTGCAAAACCTACGCCGTTACTATCCAGACTGCTATCTGTTTTGCTGGGCCAATGCCCAGGGCACTAATTTTATGGGAGCTAGTCCAGAGCGATTGCTGCGGATCCAGCAACAACACCTGCAAACAGAAGCCCTAGCGGGATCCGTACCCAGGGGCTCCACTCCCCAAGAATCTCGTCACTTTGCCCAGGGGTTACTCACCAATCCCAAAGAGCGCCACGAGCATCAATTGGTGGTGGACTTCATTGTGGAGCAACTGCAAATCTTGGGGATTTACCCCCAGCGATCGGGCTTGCCCAAAGTGCGGCAGTTGTCCCATATTCAACACCTGCATACGGATATTACCGCCACCCTAACCCCCCAATTGCATCCCTTAGAAGTACTGGCTCAGTTACATCCCACTCCGGCGGTGGCCGGGGTTCCCCGCGATTTAGCCTGTGATTATATTCGCCGCTATGAACCCTGCGATCGATCGTTGTATGCGGCTCCCCTGGGTTGGATTGACGGATCGGGCAATTGTGAATTTATTGTAGGCATTCGGTCTGCCCTCATCCATCACGATCGGGCGAGGCTAATGGCCGGGGCAGGAATTGTCCAAGGATCCGTTCCCCATCGGGAAATTGCAGAGGTAGAACTGAAACTGCAAACCATGTTGCGATCGTTAGAGGTTTAAGTTTAGATCTTAATTCCCTCCCTGAAGGGACTAGAGGGGGTCAGGCTTCAGTTACCGAACAGTCTCCCCCATTCCCTATTCCCTATTCCCTATTCCCTATTCCCTATTCCCCATTCCCCTTCTCCGTGTCTCTTCCGTAGTTTCAGCGATCGTCAGTGATCAGCCTGCACAGTCTCCGCCAAATGGCTGACTTGAGGCTATTTTTAGCTACTTTGTAACTACTTTGTAAAGGCTACATCAAGGCTCAACTTGAACCCATAATCGGCTCTAATGACCTTGGGGTAAGGCATTCCCCCGATCGGGCGAATTGTTTTTGCCCCTTATCTTTTTTATAGTTTCCATAAAGATATTCAAGGGTTAGGGGCCAGGCTGTAATCTATGGATGTTCCGTAAGTTCATCAAGAAGTGTCTATGCGTCCGTTCGCTAAAAAACGTATTGGAGAATGTCTATTAGAATCTGGCTTAATTAATGCCTCCCAAATTACCGTAGCCCTCTGTGATCAACAGGTAACGGGGCTGCGCTTTGGTGAAATTGTGGTGGCACGGGGCTGGGTCTCCGAGGAGGTGCTGGAAACCCTAATTGCTCAGTACGAAGAAATGCAGGCAAGACAGCAGAAACGGGTCAGTGCTTCTCAGTATGATCCTGAGCTATTGGCTTCGGTATTTGATACTCAAAAAATTAACAAACTCAAAAGTCCTAGGGCAGCAGGTGATCTCCAAGACGCGGAAACCTACTTAAAAATTGCAGAAAATTACCATAACCATAAGAACTATCATCAAGCCCTTTTAACGCTTCGTAAGGCCTTAACGATCGATGAGAATAATAGTAAGTGCCATCGCTTGATGGGTTTAATCTATCTGGAAAAACAACAGTTCACCTTAGCAAAACTTTCCATCCAAAAAGCATTGAAACTCAATCCCACCGATGTGGTTTGTCTGAAGCTGAAGATCCGTTTACAAGCCTTAGGGCAATCCTTTGAGGCTCCCCAAACTCCATCTTCTCAGACTAATGCTCATCGTTTGCCAACCCCAAAATCTAACTCTGCTTTTCTGGGTTTTAGAGCACGGTAAATTCTAAAGTGCTGAATTCTAGATCCAAGACTCCAGCAGGATGAGTTCTATTTGTGAAAGACGATCGATCGAGTTTCATAAACGGATTCCAGGCACTCTACAAAGTACGATCGTTCCTTGTAGGGTGCAATTCAGCATGGTTTATATCGAGGATGAGCATGTACTGCTACTGCATAACCACCAATGACTAGATATTTTACTTGATTAAAGTTTAATAATTGTATAAACTCTTTGAAGTCTTGGTTCAACATTGTATTGATATTGATGATATTCTTGACGGATTTGCTCTAGAACTTCTAAGCGTTTTTGATATGGTTGTTTTTGCCAATAATTAAAATCGCTTTTTTGTTGTTTTTTTGAGATTTTAGTAATCACTTTTTCCATAAGTTTAGTAATTTTCTTTTAAAATAGATAATAACAGATTTTCTGTATATTACAGTATATCATAAAAGATGGGAGATAGAATTAAAATTATGAATTATTAATTATGAATTTTGATCAAGTAAATACATGATCAAAATTTAGCGGGTGATCGAGTTTCATAAACGGATTCCAGGCACTCTTCAAGGTCATCCCCTTGCCAAGTCCCCACAAATTGAAGGAGATCTGCTCCAGTGGCACCGGTCAAAATGGGTGTACCGTCATCCGTTTCGGGAACGATCGGTACACTCGCTTCCTTGGCACGCTTAAAGGTGAGAAATTCAATAAATTCAGCAACCAGTAGCAGTAAGTCCGTGGGAAGGTGATCAATTTGCTGATGGAGCTTCTGGCGAGTATTGAGAGTATTCATAGGTTCAAAGCTGGGGGCAATACTCAGGTAAGAGCGTTAGAGAGATCGACTGTGTTACGGCAGAACCTGAAATCCAGCTTGACGAAAATGATTATCCAAGGTCAGGGCTGTAATAATTTGTTGTTATTGCATAACGACAAAAGATAAACAATCTGTAAGGGAGTAGGATTTATCTTGATGTGATTGAAAATAGAACCATGCCTGATCAAATAGAGTACGATCGATTTCAATAAGATCCAAGCCCGGACTTTGCAAGAGTCGATTGCCAACTTCAACAGCCTTGTCATGAAGATTGCGGCTATTTAAAAAAGTAACGCCCTCATCAAAAACATAATTTGTTGTTACTAAATTCGGGGTCTCCCTAGAGAGACTAAGCCAATTTTGTAAAACTTTTTGATGAGAAAATTCATTTTTTATCTCCAGAGCTAAAATGTAGCTTGTATCTAAAAAATATAAATTTTTCATAAATTGTATAAATAGTGATCATGGTTAAGTTCCATCAGTTACATCACATTCCACAGGATTATGATCCAGACTCCAAATAGAGGATACTTTTGAATGTCAGTAATCACTATTTCTTCGTGATTAA